>DAOVRI010000050.1 GCA_030628245.1 Dehalococcoidales bacterium | reverse complement strand
GGCTTCGCTCCGGCATCAAGTATTCTGGGGCAGAGCGGTGTCCTCTTCTTCCTGGCCAGCTATGCTCTGACCAACCTGGGAGCCTTTATCGCCGTCATCGCTATCACGAATAAGATTAACAGCGATAATATTGCCGACTTCGCCGGCATGGGCAAGCGGGCGCCGGTGCTGGCTTTAGCCCTGACCTTATGCCTGATTTCGCTTATCGGCATGCCGCCGGCGGCCGGGTTCATGGCCAAGTTTTATATCTTCAGTGCCGCCGTGCAGAACGACCTGCTGTGGCTGGTGGTTATCGCCGTGCTCAACACCGTTATCTCGGCCTACTACTATCTCCGCGTGGTCAAGGTCATGTGGCTCGGGGAAGCGGCTTCCGAGGAGAAGGTGCCGTCCTCCGGCGCGCCGAGACTGGCATTATTCCTCTGCTGCCTGGGCGTCCTGCTGCTCGGTATTATCCCCGGCCTGGTCATGAAACTGGCCGAGATTGCCGGTAACCTGTTCGCTTTCTAGCCAGAGAGCTCCTCAGGTGTGAACTTTCCTGACATGCCGGGCTAACCGGCTCTCACCGGCACGTACCGATAGTACTAATTAATCTATCATTCCCCTACTAAAAGACTATTCATTATTATCTTAGGTACTACTACAATGAGAAGGAACATAAATTATGTTTAAACTGGAGGATTCCTTCTTGTCCGTTCACCACGAAAATATTAAGAAGATTTTAACCAGAACCGCTATATTATTACTGGTTTGTATCCTGGGGGCTGCCACATCAGGCTTTAACTATACGGCGGCCTCGGCGGATGACGGGCCGGACCTCATCGTGCAGGCTATCACCCTATCACCGCAAGACCCCGCAATAGACGACACGGTAACTATCACTGTAACCGTTAAAAACCAGGGTACTGATGTGGCTGCCCTCAGCCATGTTGTCTGCTATGTTGACAGTACTATCCTGGACACCCATTCTGTCGACTCGCTCGTTGCCGGTACTTCGACGACGACAGCATTTACCTGGAAGGCTCAGATTGGCTCTCATACCATTAAGGCTATTGCCGACCCCAGTGAAATCATCTCTGAGACCGACGAAAACAACAATATAAAGACGTTCACCATGTCGACACTGGCACCCGATTTAATCGTACAGTCGATTACATGGTCGCCGGATGAGCCATCAAGAGGCGATAGCATTGTTTTCACCATTACCATCAGGAACCAGGGCAACAGCAGGGCCCGCCCCAGTACCGTACATCTATATATCGATGGAAATTCCAGGGGTTATCAGGATATTGCCGGCGTCGACCCCGGGGGTACCGTCACGAGAACACATAACTGGATTGCCGCGTCAGGCCAGCATGCTATCAAAGCGGTTGTTGACGAAACCAACAGCGTCAACGAGGGCGATGAGACCAATAATGAACTCACGTCAACCTTCTCAACCCTGCCTCCCGACCTAGTAATACAGGGCATTACCTGGGAGCCGGAAAATCCCTCGAAGGACGACACAGTAACTTTTACAGTGACCGTAAAGAACCAGGGAAGCGGCCGGTCCGATTTATGCCACCTGGCCTATTTCATTAATAACGAATACCAGTCCTCGTTGGCGGTCAGCTCACTGGAGACAGGTATCTCCTCCAATATCACCTTTACCTGGACGGCTTTATCTGAGGCGCACGAAGTCAAAGCGATTGTCGATTACTACGGGAACGTAATTGAAAGTGACGAGAACAATAATGAGAATACGGTAAGCTTACTGACCGCGGCCCCCGACCTTGTTGTCGAAGAAATAACCTGGCTGCCGACAGACGCCGCTGCCGGTGATACCGTAACATTTACGATCACTATTAAAAACCAGGGCAGCGGCAGGGCTGAAGAATCCCATGCCGCCTGCTATATCAGCGGGGGCTACCAGGGATACCTGAATATCGCTGCTATAGAGGCTGACGCTGAAGCAACCGTAACGATAGATTGGCTGGCCACAACCGGTTCGCATACTGTCAGTTTCGTCGTCGATCATGACAGCATGTTAGTCGAGACTTATGAAAACAACAATAAACTGACCGTTACCATCCCCATTATTCCCCCGGACCTGTTTATTCCTGATATCACCTGGGAACCGGAGAATCCGGCCATAGGAGAAACCGTAACCTTCACGGTAACCGTAAGTAACCAGGGCGGCGGCAAGGCCGATAGCTTCTATATTACCTATTACATGGATGATACCATTCTGGCTTTAGACTTCATTGCTAACATAGAATCCGAAGCTTCCGCTAACAGGACCTGCACCTGGAAATCACAGAATGGCCACCACACCTTCACGGCATTTGTCGACTCAAAGACGCAGGTTACCGAAAATAACGAAAATAATAATGAAAGTTCGGTTACCATCGCCCCCAACATGCCCGATTTAGCCATCGGCACTATTACCTGGTCGCCGGCAGACATGCCCGCGGGCGAAGAAGTTACTTACAACATCAATATAGTGAATCAGGGTAGCCTCAGCGCCGGGCCCTCGCGTGTTAATTACTACGTTGACGGTGCCAGCGTCGGTTATGCCGATATCGGGCAACTGGATGCCGGCGCCACGGTGACGGAACAATTAATCTGGGCTGCCACGACCGGGTACCATACCATCGAGATAGTTACCGATGCCTCTAACCAGATTTTTGAAATTGAAGAAGATAACAACTCGAAGGTAGTAACGCTACCCCCACCCGACCTGATAGTTGAGGACATCGCCTGGTCGCCGCCGGACGCGTCCATAGGGGATACCATTACCTTCACCGGTACCTTTAAAAACCAGGGTAGCAGCCAAACCCAAAAAGCACAGGCAGCCTGTTACGTTGATGGCCTGCCTGTCGCGTCAGTGGACCTGCCGGAGATAGAGTCCGCCACTGCCGTTACCCGGACTTTCGAGTGGGTCGCCGAGGCAGGCCTGCACGTTATCAAGATAACTGCCGACATCAATAACCGGGTTACCGAGACCGACGAGACCAATAATGATAAAGTGATGAACTTCGCGACGCTGACCCCCGATTTAATCATCCAGGATATCAGCTGGCTTATGGAAAACCCGCTGATAAACGACGACGTGACCTTTATCGTCACCATTAAGAACCAGGGCAGCGATACGGCCAGCGGCTCCCAACTGATGTACTCTATCGATGAGACCCCCGGTGTGTATCAGGACATAGAGCCAGTACCGGCGGGTGATACCGTCATATTTACCTTCATTTCAACCCTCGAAGCGGGGTCGCACACGATTAGCATGGCTATCGACGCTAACGATGACGTCACCGAGCTTGAAGAAACCAACAATGAAAATACTCTAACTTTCTCTACCATCGCTCCCGACCTTATCGTGAAAACAATTACCTGGGCGCCTTTAGATGCCATCCCCGGGGATACGATAACCGTTACGGTTAAAGTAGAGAACCGGGGCAGAGACAAGGCTGTTAACCCGCGCCTGACTTTATACGTTGACGGTTCTCCTGCGGGCTATGTCGATATCGCCGAGATAGAGGCGGGCGCGATAGCAACCGGGGATATCTCCTGGACCGTCGAGGCAGGCTTACATGAAATCAGCGTGCTCGCCGATGTCGACGGGCTGGTCCTCGAAAGCAATGAGACAAATAATACGAAATCCCGAACATTAACTCTTGAAGAGCCGGAAGCACCGGTCAAGCCGGCTCCCAAGCTGACAACCAGCTCTTCATCCAATAAAGGATTCCTCGGAAGCTCGTGGTGGATAATCCTGCTGGCGGCCGCGCTACTTGGTGGCATAGCTTTTATCGCAGCGCTGAAATCTCTTAGAAATAAATAAGCCTCAGAGACTGGAACAACGATACCCGCCACAACAAGACGCGGATGTTGCCACTGCCGCATCAACATCCCGGTAATCGCCTGCGTCTCCTGATAATACCCTGTCCTTGTCAGCTTCCTCATCTTACCCTATAATGGGACTGATTGCCCCCGCGGGCACCCGGTAGCACTGTAAGGAATATCCGTTGAAAAGAATCGCCGGTTTTAGCTACGACCACGCCAGACTCACCATTGCCCTGGTTGTCGTCCTCAACCTCGTTTCTCTGGCGTCCTTTTTCCGCTTTAACCTGGATACCGATTTTCTTACCTTTTTCTCCGAGGGGAACCCGAAAGCGGAAGAATACCACCAGCTTAACGCCAAATACCAGAGCGGCGAGACTATCTCCGTGCTTATCGAACGGGATGGTTCTCTCCTCGATAAAGCAAGCCTCCTGGAAGTCTTCCATCTTCAGCAGGAGATAGAAGCCATCGACGGTACTGCCGTGGTACAGGGCTTTATCCCGCCGGAAATGATGGCCGGAGCCGGCGTCATCAGAGTCGATGAAGCTTTCATAGAGGAGCAGTACGACACCCTTAAAGACTTCATCGAAAACAGGTATTTCCTTACCGACCAGTTTTTAACGGAAGACGGCCATAACGGTATCCTTATCGCCAGCCTCGCGGTGGATGCTGACGCCGATAGTATTATCGACTCGCTAAAAGGTCTCGTCGAGGATAGTCCCCTGAGCCTTTCCCTGGCCGGCAACGAGGTGATAAAAGATACCATATGGGGATACCTCATAATGATACTCTGCATAATCCCGCCCTGCGCCATCGTTCTGGTGCTCCTGGTCTTCCGCTATATTCTCAAGAGTTTCCGCTTTACCATCCTGTCCATGATTCCGGCCTGGTTCGCCGCGCTCTGGACTTTCGGCACCATTTTCTGGAGCGGCCAGGAAATTAACCTGTTAACCGTACTGAGCCCGCTCTTTATTCTCGTCATGGGCTCGGCTTACGGCCTGCACTACACGAGCCACTTCCTGGACAATATCAATACCTACACGGACCGCCGGGAACTGACGATAGCGACTTTGAGTATGGTGGGTACGCCCATATTCCTGGCGACGATAACCACCATGGCCGGTTTCGCCTCGCTGGCCTGGACGGAAGTAGTGCCGATGCGGCACATGGGTATCTTCGTTACCCTGGGCATCGGCTACGCCGGGTTCATCGCCCTGTTCTTCCTGCCGGCGGTGCTATCCAGGTTAAAGCTACCGACGAAAGCCACACAGGCAAGAGGCGCCTGGCTCAATAACTTTATCCTGAAAGCATCCGGGCGGAGGGTCCTGGTCCCCGTCATCTTTGCGGCTATCTTCGTGGTTTCCGCCGCCTATATACCCCGGCTCCAGGTGGAATCGAACACTCTGACGTACTTTAAAGAGAGTTCAGAAATAAGGCAGACCTTTGCCCGCATCGAAAAGAGCTTCGGCAGCGCCATACCCCTCACCGGGGAGATAGCCTCTGCGCAGGGGCCGGCAGCCCTGCTGGATGCCACGTTTGCTAACAAAGTCCTGGAAACCGAGAGGGAGCTCGAGGGCCTTCCGGGTATCAAGAGCGCTTTCTCCGTCTTCGACCTGCTCGTGGGAATCAACAACATGGCTACAGGGGAGAATGCCTATCCCTCTAATCCGACGTTCACCCGCATGATGCTCTCCCAGATAAGCAGTCAGGAGATGGGCAGCTGGGCATCCGAAGACGGCTTCAAGATGATAGTAAAAACCGAGGGACTGAATTCCGATGATATAGAAAATCTTGAGAAATTCGTCGCCGGGCACAGCGACACGGTACGGACTATTACCGGCATGCCACTGCTTTTCAACGAGATGAATAAACTCGTCATCAGGAGTCAGATACAGAGCCTCGGCCTGGCGCTGGTACTGATTTTCATCATGCTCTGGGTGGCACTGCGCCGCATCACGGCCGCCCTGGCGGGCCTGTTACCCATCGCCCTTACCATCTGTGCCATCATGGGTATGCTGTCCATAACCGGCTTTAACCTCAACCTCATGACCGCCAACCTGTCCGCTATCGCCATCGGCGTCGGCGTGGACTACTCTATTCACCTGATATCGAGTATTTACTACTATCGAGGACGCGGGATGAGCCGGGAGGAGTCTGTCAATGCGGCTTTATCCACGGTATCCCGTCCGGTGCTGGCCAACGCTTTCGGACTGGCCATCGGGCTTTCGGCCCTCTTCTTCTCACCGCTGCGTATCCATACGCAGGCGGCCTCGGTCATGTGGGTAGCCATGGTAGTCGCTTCGATGGCGGCCCTGCTGCTGGTGCCGCAATTCTATACGAGCCGAAAAAAGACGAAAAATGCATAGTAAACAGATGCAATAAAGCCCAGCCAAAACACGAGTCAGTATTACGGCACCTGACCCGGCCAGCCGGGCTTTATATTTTATAAGCGAGACAGAAAAACCCTTATTCCACTTTGCCGAACTTTTCTTCCAGAGCGGCCTTGTCCCATATCTTGCCGGTTATCTCCTGTGGGTCGGAGCCCGCCAGCATGGCCGGATACTTCTGCCAGATAATCGGCTCTTCGAAGTCGCTGGTGTCCCGGCCTTCCATAAAGCCCATGACTATATCGGTCTTGACGAAATAAGGGCGGATGCAGGTAATGGCGATGCCCTCCTCCCGCCGCATCTCATGGGCCAGACCGAGGGTAAATCTTTCCACACCAGCCTTGGTGACGCCGTAACCGATGTTCATGCGTATCTGATGGGCCAGTATCGACGATACGTTAATAATCGTGCCGCTTTTCTTTTCCAGCATGTGCGGCAGGACCACCTTGCTACAGAGGAACGTCCCGTCCAGATTTACGGAGAGAATCAGCCGCCACCGGCGGTAGGGCAAATTGAGGAAGGAGTCCTGAGCGGTGACGCCGGCATTATTCACCAGCACGTCAATCTTGCCGAACTTCTCCAGCGCCTTATCGACAATATTATTAACATCATCCTCGATGGTGATATCGCCACCCAGCGATAGAGTCTTACTACCCAGTTCCTCAATCTCCCCGGCGGTTTCCGTCAGCTTGCCGTCATCAACCACGCGGTCGCATATCACCAGGTCGGCACCCTGTTCCGCCATTCCCAGAGAAATTGATTTACCCAGGCCCTGCCTGGCTCCGGTAACAAGAGCAACTTTACCTTTCAAAGACATCTCAGTGCCTCCTTCTTTTATAAGTCAGGTTATCGTTTAGGTGAGCATACCGTAATCGAGCGGGAAGATACCGGCCGTCGTATTGATGGCGGCATCGGACGCCAGGTAGAGAGCAATCGCCGCCACGTCGTCAGGCTCGCCGAAGCGCCCTATCGCGGTCTGGCTCAGCATTCTCTCGTTAACCCCCGGCATTTGCAGGAACGGGTCGGACAGGCGACTGTACACCCAGGCGGGAGCGATGGCGTTGACCCTGATGTTCCACTTGCCCCACTCCTTGGCCATGACGCGGGTCATGTGCATCATGGCAGCCTTGCTGATACAGTAGGCGCCCAGTGATTCTTCCACCCGGACACCCATATAGGAGGTGATGTTGATAATACTGCCCCCGCCCTGCTCTTTCATAATGGGGGCTATCTCCTTGGCCAGGAAGAACGGGCCCTTAACATTGACATTCATCACCGCGTCCCACTGCCATTCCTCCATCTCGGTGAGAGCCACCATAAAGCTGGAACCGGAGCTGTTCACCAGTATATCAATCCGGCCGAATTCCTTCATCACCTGCTCGACGAAAGGTTTGGTCTGGTCTAACTTGGCGATAT
This sequence comes from Dehalococcoidales bacterium, assembly GCA_030628245.1. Lineage (GTDB taxonomy): Bacteria > Chloroflexota > Dehalococcoidia > Dehalococcoidales > RBG-16-60-22 > JAFGPF01. The sequence goes on along the minus strand of DAOVRI010000050.1, from coordinate 3,228 downwards.
GGGAAGCAATCCCCAGGACTTTACCGCCTGTTTTCGACTTGATTTCCTCGGCGGCCTTATCCAGGTTTTCCTGCTTCCGGCTGCTGATAACGACGTCGGCACCGGCCCCGGAATACGTCTCGGCGATAGCCTTGCCGATATCTCCGGCGCCACCGATGACGACGGCTACCTTACCTTTCAGTGAAAATTTAGAGACGTCCATGCAACACTCCTTTTTCCAGTTCTTAAAACCAGTGACGCTTGACGTCACCGGTCTATTCCACTTTGATAATACAGGCGTTAGCCTGGGCCAGGCCGCCGCAGATACCGCCCATGGCGTAGCCGCCGCCCCGCCGCCGCAGTTCGTACATCAGGTTCATGACGAGTCGGGCGCCGCTGGCGGTGTTGGGGTGCCCGATGGCAATGGCGCTGCCGTTGATGTTCATCTTTTTCTTTAGCTCTTTATATTTGGCATCGTCATTATCGACGGCGAGTTTCATAGATACCAGCGGCACGCAGGCGAAGGCTTCATTAATCTCCATGACGGCCATATCGTCGATTTTCATGTCGGCCTTTTTCAGGATTTTCTTCATGGCAACACCGGGCCCTTCGGGCATGCGGCTGGCATTGATAGCGACTGATACGTTCTCAACTACCGTGGCCAGGACTTCCATACCGAGCTCCTCGGCTTTCTGGCGGGTCATGACCAGTATGGCCGTTGCCCCGTCGTTCAGACCGGGCGCGTTGCCGGCGGTAATGGCGCGGGTCCCGTAGATGGCTTTCAGACCGGCCAGCCGCTCCAGAGTAGTATTGGCGCGGTACTGCTCGTCGATATCCAGTGTTATGGGCTCACCTTTGGGCTGGGGAATTTCCAGGGGCATTATCTCGTCTTTGAATTTTCCGGCGTTCCAGGCATTACCGTAATTCTGGTGACTGCGAAACGCCCACTCATCCTGCTCCTGCCGGTCTATCTTATATTCAAAGGCCACATTATCGCTGTCAACGGATACGGGATTGAAGTCCTTATAGCCGAGGGCTACCAGCGGGTCTTCCATCTTGACATCACTCAAACGGAAGCCACCGAACCTGAGTCCCCTCACCACGAGCGGCGACTGGCCAAAGGATGTAGCGCCGCCACAAATAGCCGTTTCTATCTCCCCGGCTTTCATCTCCAAGGCCGCCAGCCTGACGGCGTTCATGGCCGCGACACAGGCCATGTCAAAGGAGATGGATACCGTCTCGTGGGGAAGCCCGGCCCTGATGAGCGACTGCCGCCCGGCGACAGGGGTGTACGGGTCGCGGCAGGCCGAGGTATCGCCGACTCCCCAGAATACTTCGTCCACTTTATCCGGTGCGACATTCACCCTCTTGAGCACCTCCCGCATCGGGATAGCACCCAGCTCGTAATAATCAAAGTCCCGCAGCGAACCGCCGAATCTGCCGAACGGCGTTCTTACCGCACTCACAATTACGATATCATTAGCATTTGCCATTTATATCTACCTCTCATTCGTTATTATTTCAGGCTCCCCACCCGATTAACTTAGACGGGGAAGCGATTTATTTCTGCGTATAATCGTAGAAACCACGGCTGGTCTTGCGCCCCAGGTCGCCGGAACGAACCATGTTCTTCAACAGCGGGGCCGGCATGAGGCGCTCGCCGAACTCGGCATACATTGTCTCCAGGCCGTGCAGGACGATATCGGCACCGGCCAGGTCGCAGAGCTCCAGCGGGCCCATGGGGTGGTTCAGGCACAGTTTGACGGCTTTGTCGACCTCTTCGGGCTTATTGCCGTCCATGACGCAGTAGAAGGCCTCGTTCATCAGGGCGTCCACCAGGCGGGAGACGATGAAACCGGCGTAATCCCTGGCTTCACAGGGTTCCTTGCCAATACTCTTGACGTATTCTTTGGAGGCTTCCAGGACATCACCGGAGGTATGCCTGCCCGGTATTACCTCGACGCCCTTCATCACCGGCACCGGATTCATGAAGTGCATGCCGATGACCTTCTCCGGCCGCTGGGTAGCGGCGGCGATTTCCCCGACGGGCAGGGACGAGGTATTGGTGGCCAGGATAGCATCCGCCTTGCATATCTCGTCGAGCTGCTTGAAGATGTTCTTCTTTAAATCGATGACTTCCGGCGCCGCCTCGATGACGAGGTCGGCATCTTTAGCATCGTTCATGTCCAGGGTAGTCTTGATGCGGGATATTATCTCGGTCTTTTCACTCTCCTGCATCGTGCCCTTTCTCACCCCGCGGTCGAGACTTTTCCCGATAGCGGCCATGCCCCTCTGGATAAATTCGTCCTTAACATCGGACATCGTCACGCTGTAGCCTGCCTGGGCGCTGACCTGGGCAATGCCATTGCCCATGGTTCCAGCACCGATGACAAACACGTTTTTAATTACCACGGTATTAAACCTCCTTCTGAATAAATACCAAACTAACTAAAATTGTCATTGTCGGGCTTGACCCGACAATCCAGACCACCACTCCTCCCCTGGATTCCAGCTTTCGCTGGAATGACAATAAAGCGCAAATTACCTGTTTTTAAATTCCGCTTTCCTTTTCTCCAGGAATGCTTTCATGCCCTCCTTCTGGTCTTCGGTGGCGAAGCAGAGGGCGACACACCGCGCCTCAATATTGAGGCCGGAGGCAATATCGGTATCTATGCCGGTTTGGATAGCTATCTTGGCCATGGCCAGGACCGGGCCGCTCTTGCTCGCCAGTTTTTGGGCCCACTCCATGGCTTCGTCTATCAGGTTTTCGGGCGGGACGACCTTGTTGACCAGGCCCAGGTTAAGCGCTTCGTCGGCCTTTATCATGTCCCCGAGGAAAATCAGCTCCTTGGCCTTGGCCATGCCGATGAGACGGGCGAGACGCTGGGTGCCGGAGGCGCCGGGAATCAGCCCCAGGTTTATCTCCGGCTGGCCGAACCTGGCCTTCTCCGAGCATATGCGCAGGTCGCAGCACATGGACAACTCGCAGCCGCCGCCGAGGGCGTAACCATTGATGGCGGCAATAGTCGGCTTGGTGAGGTTATAAATACGGTCGGACGCCTTCCTGATGGTAGCCACGAACTTTTGAATATCAAGGGTGCTCATGTTCTGCATCTCGACGACATCGGAACCGGCGGCGAAGGCCTTCTCACCGCTTCCGGTAAGAACCACCACACGCACGTCCGCATCGTTTTCAATCGCCTCGAACACATCGTAAAGCTCGGTGTAAACGGTACTGTTGAGGGCGTT
>DAOVRI010000133.1 GCA_030628245.1 Dehalococcoidales bacterium | reverse complement strand
GGGAGGAGGGGTAAACGCGGCGCGCCTACTCGCATGCCGACGTGGTTGAGGGCGTATTTCACGGGACCGGGGTTGGGCTGGATAAAGAGCGAGTTCACCAGCGGCACCAGGTGGCGGTGAATGACCGCGGCCTCTTTCACATTATTATCCAGAACCAGTTCCATCATCTTCCTGACCTGCTTGCCGACGAGATGCGTGACCACGCCAATGACGCCGTAACCGCCGAGAGTCATGACGAGAAAGGTATCGTTGTCATTACCGCTCCAGACGCAGAAGCCTTCGGCGGCATTACTGATTACCTGAGCGACGTGGCCCATATCGCCGTTGGCTTCCTTGACCCCGACGATGTTATCTATCCGGCTCAAGCGGACGATAGTCTCCGGCGTCATATTGACAATCACGCGCCCCGGTATGTTGTACATGATGATGGGCAGGCTGGCACTCTCGGCGACGGCCTTGAAGTGCCGGTAGATGCCTTCCTGTGTAGGCTTGTTATAGTAAGGCACCACCGACAGGCAGGCATCGACGCCGATTTTCTCCGCTCCTTTGGTGGCTTCCACAGCCTCGGTAGTGCTGTTGCTGCCGGTATAGGCAACAATAGTCCCCCGGTCGCCCACTACCGATTTCACCTCGGTAAACAGGCGCAGTTCTTCCTCCCAGGAAAGCGTCGGCGCTTCCCCGGTGGTGGCCGCCACCACCACGCCGTCGCTACCCGAATCTAGCAAAGCCAACGCCAGCTTCTTGGCCTGTTCGTAGTCGACTTCTCCGTTTTCCTTGAACGGGGTTACCATGGCTGTTAGGAACCGTCCCAGCTTCTTCATTGTTACTGGCCTCCTTCCGGTTTTACCCAGTCACGTTTTATCATTTCTTCGGCAATCTGGATAGTATTAAGAGCCGCTCCCTTGCGCAGATTATCGGCGACAATCCACATGGCCAGGCCGTTGGGATGCGACGCATCCTGCCTGATACGGCCGACGAAAGTCTCGTCGGTCCCGGCCGCCGACCACGCCTGCGGATACAGGCTGATAGCCGTGTCGTCCAGCACCCTCACCCCCGGAGCCCGCGAGAGTATCTGCCGAGCTTCATCCACATCCATCGGGCGGGAGAACTCCACGTGGACCGCCTCGCTGTGCCCTATCATTACCGGCACGCGCGCGCAGGTAGCCGATATGGCTATGCTATCGGCGTGCATTATCTTTCTGGTCTCTTCCAGCATTTTCCACTCTTCTTTGGTATACCCGTTGTCCAGAAAAACATCTATCTCCGGCAGGACGTTAAAGGCTATCTGGTGCGGGTAGACATGCGGAATGGTGACCTGACCTTCCAGCACCTGTCGGGCCTGTGTCTTCAACTCCTCAACGGCGGCGATACCGGTGCCTCCTACCGACTGGTAGGTATCAACAATAATGCGCTTGATAGGGTTGACCTTATGCAGCGGATACAGGACCACGACCATCTGAATGGTAGAGCAGTTGGGATTGGCGATAATACCCTTATGCAGCCTGATATCCTCGGGGTTGACCTCGGGCACCACCAGCGGCACGCCCTTATCCGTCCTGAAGGCCGAGCTGTTATCGACAACCACGGCGCCGGCTTTGGCAGCGAGCGGCGAGAAATACCGACTCTGTTCGGCACCGGCCGAAAACAGGGCGATTTCCACACCCTCGAAAGAATCGGCGGTGGTCTCTTCTACCTCAATCTCCCGATTACCGACCGGCAGTTTCCTGCCCGCCGAGCGGTCCGACGCCATAAGCCGAATCGAGGCCATAGGAAAGCCACGCTGGAGCAGGATTTTAATAAACTCCTGCCCTACCAGCCCGGTAGCCCCAACTATAGCTACATGATAGTCCCTCACTTTTTCCCTCACAGCCCCAGTAATTTATCCAGTCCGTAAATAAATCCTTTACGTTTCATCACTTCTTTAACGGCCAGCAATACGCCGGGCATAAAAGCCTCCCGGCTAATCTGGTCGTGCCTTATCCTCAATGTCTGTCCGTCCCCGCCCAGAATCACCTCCTGGTGGGCCATCTGTCCGGGGAGACGGACGCTGTGTATATTTATACCTTCAATCGATTTCCCGCGAGCCGGCGAGTCCTCTCCCGGCACCGCTGGCGGGAGGAATGGCTTACCCCTGGCTTTTATCATGTCCCGGGCGGTAGTCTGGGAAGTCCCCGAAGGCGCATCCATCTTGCGGTCGTGGTGTAGCTCGATAATCTCGGCGTGGTCGAAATATTTACCGGCTATTTTGGCCAGGTGCATCATGAGAACGGCCCCGAGAGCGAAATTGGGCGCCACCACGATGCCAATCTCGTTAGCTTCAGCCAGCTTCTTCATCTCATCAAGGTCATCGGCGGTAAATCCGGTAGTGCCGATAACCATGTTAACGCCATGCCTGGACGCCGTACGCACGGCGGGCATACTGGCCCTGGCAATACTGAAATCGACAATGACATCCGGCTGGCAGCTATCGAGGATGGCGGCAAGGTCGTCCGAGAAAGGCACTTTGCCCGAACCGTCCGGCAGGGTCAGTTGCTCCGCCGGGACAATTACGTCAACGGCCCCAACCAGCTGCGTTTCCGTCTCCCGGCAGACGGCTTTCACCACCTCCTGCCCTACCCTGCCTGACGCTCCATATACCACTACCTTAATACGTTCCATAATAGAACACCTCACTAAAAATGGGGGAAATATTAGCTACGTTTATAAGGAGGTCGTGAAGGGCCCTGGTTCGGTCTTGGCTGGCGGTCACCACTGGGGTAACGCGGTCGATTATTCTGAAAACCACCGGAGCCACTGCGCCTGTCCTGACGCGCACCTTCACGGGCGGCGGCTTTTTCCGTATCATCCTCAAAGACGGCACGCCGGGACAGGTTCAGCCTGCCCATATTATCGATGGCGATTACCTTAACGGTAACTTCGTCGCCGATTTTAACCTCGTCTTCAACCTTGCCCACGCGATAGTCCGCCAGCTCGCTGATATGCACCAGCCCTTCCTTGCCGGGGAGAACCTCCACCATGGCGCCGAAGGTCAGGATACGCGACACCTTTCCGGTGAAAATATTACCGACTTCCGCTTCGCGGGTCAGCCCCTCGATGATGGTGATAGCTTTCTGAGTGGCTTCCATATCCGGCGAGCCGATAACTACGGTGCCATCGTCGGTAACATCGATGGTCGTCTTGGTCTCCTCGATGATGGACCTGATGGTCTTGCCGCCGGTGCCGATAACAGCCCCGATTTTACTGGGGTCGATTTTTATCTTGGTCATTCTCGGCGCGTAAGGACTGACATCCGGTCGGCTGGCATCAATAGTTTGAGCCATCTTGTCAAGAATAAGCAATCGGCCCTCTTTACCCTGAGCCAGCGCCTTTTCTACTATCTCCAGGCTGATACCTTTGAGCTTGGTATCCATCTGTATCGCCGTGATGCCATCCCTGGTGCCGGCTATTTTGAAGTCCATATCGCCGTTAAAGTCTTCCTGCCCCTCAAGGTCAGTCAAGACCACGAATTTACCGTCATCACCGGTAATCAGTCCCATAGCGATGCCGGCCACGGCCTTCTTGACCGGAATGCCTGCATCCATCAGCGAAAGGCTGCCGGCGCAGACACTGGCCATAGAGGTACTGCCGTTAGAACTCAGGACTTCCGAGACAAGGCGTATGGCATACGGGAAATCTTCATCATCAGGCAGCACCGGTATCAGAGCCCTCTCGGCCAGGGCACCATGCCCTATCTCGCGGCGGCTGGTGGAACCGACACGTCTCACCTCGCCGTTGGAAAACCCGGGGAAATTATAGTGATGCATGAAGCGTTTGCTTTCCTCTATCCCCAGGCCGTCCAGCATCTGCTCCTTGCGGGTGGAGCCCAGTGTAGTAATGGTCAGTACCTGGGTCAGCCCTCTGTTGAATAAACCGGAGCCGTGGGTACGCGGCAGCAGGCCTACCTCGCAGCTGAGGGGACGTATCTCGGTGATACCGCGTCCGCCTACACGCTGTCCCTTATCCAGTATCCGCATTCTGAGCACGTATTTAAGTCTAACATCAAGTGCCTCCAGAATTTCCTTCTCCTGGTACTTTTCGGCGAATTTCTCCAGAAGCTCGGCTTTCACGTCGTCCAGCGCCTGTTCGCGCTGCGTCTTGTCCGCAATATCAAAAGCCTGCGATATTTTATCGTCGGCAAATCCGGCAACCGCCACGTCCGCCTCTGCGTTCGCTTCTTCCTCAGGGACAGGCAGCTTGGTCTTACCCACCGCCTTCTGAAGCTGTTCCTGGATTCGGATAATATCCTGATTGGCATTGTGAGCTAATTTAACCGCCTGAAGAACGATATCCTCGCCGACTTCCTTGGCCCCCGCTTCCACCATGATAACCTTATCCCCGGTGCTGACGACGACGAGGTCAAGCTGGCTTTCCTCCAGCTGGGCCATCTTCGGATTCAGTACCAGTTCGCCGTTAATATAGCCGACGTTAACGGCGCCCACCGGCCCGTCAAAGGGTATCTCGGAGAGCGACAGGCACGCCGAAGCGCCGAGAATCGAAAGTATGTCCGGGTCATTCTCCTGGTCAGCTGAAAAGACAGTGGTAATAATCTGAATATCATTGTGCCAGTTCTTGGGTAGCAGCGGACGTATGGGTCGGTCCGTCTGCCGGCAGGCCAGAGTAGCCGCCTCGCTGGGACGCCCCTCCCTCCTGATAAAACCGCCGGGGATTTTACCGGCGGCGTATAATCGCTCTTCGTAGTCGATGGTCAGGGGCAGAAAATCGACCCCTTCCCTGTCTTTCCGGTTAAAGCACATCGTCACCAGGACGACGGTTTCGCCGTAGCGGACGGTTACCGCAGCATCAGCCTGCCGGGCGAGCTTGCCTGTTTCGATACTAAGGTCGCGACCTCCAATGTCGCAACGAAAAGATTGTGGTTCCAATGAATTACTCCCTCCATCTAAAAGGCTTTACTTACGCAGCCCCAGCCTCTTGATAAGTTGATTATAACGCCCTACATCCTCCCGGCTGAGATAAGCTAAAAGCCTTCGCCTCTGCCCGACAAGCTTGAGCAAGCCCCGCTGGGTATGATAGTCGTGACGGTTGGCTGCCATGTGTGTCGTTAACTGATTTATTCTCTCGGTAAGCAGCGCTACCTGTACCTCGGTCGAGCCGGTATCGCC
>DAOVRI010000078.1 GCA_030628245.1 Dehalococcoidales bacterium | reverse complement strand
GGAGCCGCTGCTGAATTCAATCCCTGACGGCAGTCCGGCGCTCAGCAGTGATATAATTCCGACGAGAATTATTATCCCGGATATCAGAAAGAACCAGAATCTTTTGCCGATTATATCAAACATTATTCTTGCCCCTGTCTATACTGAACAGCGTTTTCTTCTTGCCCAGAGGACTGTGGATAAACAGGCGTAGCAGTGTGCGCGTAACCAGAATGGCGGTAAACATACTTATTCCCACGCCGATACCTAAAGTCAGGGCGAAGCCCATGACCGGCGCACTGGCAACGATGCTGCTGCCGAGCCAGAAAAGAATAACACACACGATTATCGTGGTTACATTACTGTCCCTGATGGCTGACCAGGCACGGTTAAAGCCGGCCTCGACAGCGGCGCCCAGCGTCCGCCCCATTCTGATTTCTTCCTTCATCCTCTCGAAGATGAGGACATTGGCGTCAACGGCCATGCCGATAGACAGGACGAAGCCTCCCAGACCGGCGAGGCTAAGAGTCACCGGTATCAGTTTGAAGAGCGCCAGCACTAAAGTTCCATAGAAGATAAGGGCCAGACTGGCTAAAAATCCGGGCACGCGGTAATAGGCAATCATGAACAGCATGACGAGTATGATTCCGATAAGCCCGGCCATCCAGCTCATCTGAATAAAATCAGCTCCCAGCGTGGCCGAGATTTTCTCCTGGTAAAGTGGCGGCTGCTTTAACGGCATGGGCAGAGCGCCCGATTTAAGCAGGTTAGCCAGCTCTTCTACTTCTACACGGGTGAATGTGCCTGTGATAACACCGCTGCCGTGGTAGGCAGGCTCGTTGATTCTGGGAGACGAAAGGAGAGTGCTGTCCAGGAATATACCCAGGAGATGCTGCGGTGAATAGTCCTGTTCGGGACTGTATAAGCGTTTGGCAACCTGGTCAAAAATTACGCCCCCCTCACTGTTCCATTCGATGGCTACCTGGGGCCTGGGGGTAATATCATGACTTATCGTCGGGGCAGCGTCGGCTAAAAATTCACCGGTGAGGGGGGTGCCGTCATCCCCTCTGGCGGAAATCCAGGATAGGCCGCCGGCGAATTCGTTTAATGCTTCTTTATCTACCGGGTTACCGGCCGGGTCTGTAAGCCTGATACCTTCATCATCACTGACCAGGAAGGCTACGGTCTTGTGTTGCGTATTTCCCTCTTCGTCCATCATGGTTGCGACGAAGATTCGGTCGCCTTTCTCCTGCTTATCAAAAAGCTGGAACTGAGTCTGTTCCAGGTAATCACCGAGGGTAACCGGTTGTCCCACGTCGGTTAGTTCCACCTCTCTGAACTCGAGGAAGCCGGTCTGCTCGACCAGGCTCTTGGCGGCATCAATATCGGTGAATCCCGGCAGCTGTATCAGGATACGGTCATCTCCCATTTTCTGGATTATCGGTTCGGCGACACCGTACTTGTCGATACGCTGCTGGATGGTGGTTACGGCCCGGCTGATATCCCTGTTTTTATCATCTCCGGTAGCATTGGCGGTAAAGTCGGCCTCGTAGACGAGGTGCACACCGCCGACAAGGTCAAGCCCGAGATGCATTCCCTTCCTGCCGAGTTTCTCTGCATCTATGGGTAGTATGGCCCACAGCGTAAAACCGAAGATTAACAATATCACTAATAGTGAAATGGCGTTTTTTCTGGTCATTTTTCTCCCTGAGACGGTTCACTACGGAGTGTTTGAGTCTGATTATTCAACAAATGCCCAATATAATCAAGAGCCTCCTGCCTGGTGGTCACTTCTCCGGCGGCCTGCGCCTCTCGCAGGGTTTCCAGTAGCTCCCCAATTCTGGGGCCGGGGCTCAGTCCGAAAGTTTTCATCACGTCATTCCCGTCAATCAGTTTGGGTGGTGCGGACAGGCTTTCCTCTTCGAAGTGTCTGGCCAGCACGTACTCGGTCATCTGCGCGTGCTCCTGCCACTGGCGCAGGTCCAGGGAAGGGCCTCGGGTGGCCAGGTGGTCGGCCAGGCACAGGAAAAGCAGGTCGATGCCCGCCTCGCCGGTGTCGCGGAAGTAGCGGTAAATAGCCCGGCGGGTGGGGATACCCTCATGGCTCATCTGTGTCGGCCTCATATGATATTTTACCAAGAGTTCTACCAGCTTGATTTCCCGGTTGCTGAACCTGAGCCTTTCCATGATGGCGGCGGCGGTAGCGGCACCTTCCTGCTGGTGTCCCAGAAAATGCGCCCGGCCGTCATCATCGATAGTCCTGGTCTGGGGCTTGGCGATGTCATGGAGCAGCGCCGCCAGTTTGAGCAGCGACCTTCCCGTGCTGCCGCTGCTTATTTCCCGGTCGAAGTGCCGACTCAGTTCCGCCGACCACGGCACCGGGGTCAGGATTTCTTCGCCGGCGTATTCCCAGGTCCCCTCCCTGAGCACGAACTCGACAGCCGCGACGGTCTGGATGGAGTGGTCGAAAACGTCCCAGACATGTATCCTGGGCTGGTCGACACCCCGGGCCGGGTTCAACTCCGGTATCAGGGTGGTGAGCAGTCCCACTTCGTCCAGATAAGCCAGTCGCTGTCCGGCGCCGGGTATTGCCAGCAGCCGCAGCAGTTCCTCCCGGACCCGCTCGCCGGCTACGTCCGTGATGAGTCGACTGTTCTCATGAATCAGTGTTTCCGTAAAGTCGTCGATACCGAAGCCGAGTTCTGCGGCAAGGCGTACCGCCCGTATCAGGCGGGCGGCATCGGCTTCGAAGACAGTCTCGCTGACGGCCCTCACCAGGCCCTGGTGCAGGTCTTCCCGACCGTTGAAGGGGTCGATAAGCCTCTCGGTATTGAGAACGGTTTGGAAACTCTTATCAAGCTCGATGGCCATGGCATCTATGGTAAAGTCGCGGCGGGCCAGGTCCTGCTCGATGCTGCCTTTAAACGTGGTAAAATCAATCTGCCATTTGTTGTCGGGCAGGACTACCCTGCCCACCCCGTTTTCTTCGTCGAGCGGGATATATTTGCCATTGAGAGCGGCGGCAACTTCAGTAGCAACTGACAGAGCGTCGGCAGCCACGGCGATATCAATATCGGCCGTTTCGCGTCCCAGCATCATATCGCGCACGAAACCGCCGACAAGGTAGGCAGGGATACCTTCTTCGGTAAGGAATCGGCTGATTTTTGTCAGTAGCCGGGCGGCCTCGGGCTTGACGACTAATTCCAAATCTTCCATTGTTATTAGCGGTGTTAGTGGAGGCATCTGTTAAACTATACTATCAAGTGCGAAATTTATCAAGTGGCGGTTTGATGGTTTTTAACCTTGACGCTGCTATGAAAGTCGGTTTAAGATTAGCTTGGACTGCGTCCCGGGCAGGAGACGGGAAAGATGCCTTATAAAACTATCGTTTATTCGAAGAAGAGCCACGTGGCTCACGTAACCCTGAATCGTCCGGATGCCGGTAATACCGTAAATCAGCAGCTGGCGCAAGAGCTGGAGGAAGTCTGCAACCGGATAAACCAGGATGATGATGTTTACGTGGTGACGCTGACCGGGGCAGGCGATACCTTCTGTAGCGGTGGTGAGGTAGAGTCGGAGGATGCGCCATGTCGTCCCGCCGCCTCTATCGCGAGTATTGACCGACCGGTTATCGCCGCTATTAACGGCGATGCCCTGGAAGAGGGGCTGGAAATAGCCCTTAGCTGCGATATCAGGCTGGCATCGGATAAAGCGCGTTTCGGCCTGCCGCAGGTAGTCCGGGGGCGTATCCCGATGGACGGCGGCACCCAGCGACTGCCCCGCATCGTCGGGCGGGGTAAGGCCCTGGAACTGCTCCTGACCGGCGACATCATGAGCGCTGATGAAGCCCTGGAGATAGGACTGGTCAGCCAGGTAGTGCCGCCGGAGGCGCTGGCGGAAGAAACCGGGAAACTGGCGGAGACCGTTGCCGCCAAGGGACCCATTGCTTTAAGGTATCTCAAGGAAGCGGTCAATAAAGGACTGGACATGACGCTGGAGCAGGGCTTGCGCCTGGAGGCAGACCTTTACTTCCTGCTGCACACCACCGCCGACCGTACCGAGGGTATTCAAGCTTTCCTGAAAAAGAGACCGCCGAAGTTTAAAGGGGAATAACACACCGTGGGCGCTTTTGAAGTCATTATCTACGAAAAGCGGGATGGTATCGGCTACGTTATCCTCAACCGACCCCAGGCGCTAAACGCCTATAATATCAGGATGCGGGACGAGCTTTACGAGGTACTGGGCGCTATCAGGGACGACCCCGAAGTTGAGGTGGTTATCCTGAAGGGGGCGGGAGAGAAGGCCTTCTGCGCCGGCGCCGACCTCACCGAGTTTCTCACTGCCCCATCTCCGGTAATAGCCCGGCAGGCACGCTTCGAAAGGGACGTCTGGGGGCTTTTCCTGAGCATCGCTAAGCCGGTGATTGCCGCCCTGCACGGCTACGTGCTCGGTTCCGGGATAGAGATGGCACTCTGCTGCGATATCCGGCTGGCCTCGGAGGATGCCCGCTTCGGCCTGCCGGAGCCGGGACTGGGTATCATACCGGCGGCCGGCGGCAGCCAGACCCTGCCCCGGACGATTGGCCGGGCGGCAGCGCTGGAGATGCTCATGAGTAGCCGGTGGATTACGGCGGACGAAGCCTACCGACTCAAACTGGTCAATCGCGTGGTCTCCCGCGCCGTGCTTTTTAAAGAAGCTGAGAAATTAGCTAAAAAAATCAGGTCGCATAACAGGACGGCGGTAAGCCATGCCAAGCAGGCGGTGGTGAGGGGACTTGACCTCACCCTGGCCGAAGGACTGGAGCTGGAGGCTCAACTGGGCCGACGCCTTATAGACGCGAAAGGTTGAAATGGATAATCAGGACATCGATGCTCTGGCGGAAAAAGCCGCCGACCTTATTCTGGAGAGTCGAAAACTGGTCGTCTTTACCGGCGCCGGCATCAGCACGGAGTCGGGCATTCCCGATTTTCGCAGTCCGGGCGGTATCTGGGACAGGTTCGACCCGGATGACTTTACCATAGATAAGTTCCTCAGCAACCCCGAATCGAGGCGGAAGCAGTGGCACATATTAAAGGAGGGGATGCTGACCGATAAGGCGCTGCCGAATGCGGCCCACGATGCCATCGCCGAGCTTCACCGACTTGGCAAGCTGGACTGCGTCATTACCCAGAATATCGATAACCTGCACCAGAAGGCGGGTGTCCCCGACGACAGGGTATTTGAGCTTCACGGTAATATGCAGTGGGTAATATGCCTGGAGTGCGGTCGGCGTTATCCCCTGGACGAGATTAAGCCCAGGCTGGACAGGGGCGAAGAAATTCCGGACTGCGAGGACTGCCGGGGTATGCTCAAGCCGGATATCGTTATGTTCGGGGAGCAACTGCCGGTCAAAGTGCTGGAAGAGGCCAGCCGCCGCTCCATGGCTTCCGACCTGTTTATCGTCATCGGCTCGACTCTGGTCGTCTATCCGGCGGCCTTCATGCCCATATATGCTGTCGAGGCCGGCGCCAAACTCGTTATCGTTAACCTCAGTTCGACCCCCATGGACCACCAAGCGGCCGTCCTCATCAGGGCGAAAGCCGGGGAGACGATGTCGAAAGTGGCGCAGAAGGTTAAAGAAAAAGTCACTCTCTAAGCCTTTCAGTCATTCCAGCATAAGCGGGAATCTAGTTGGGGGATAAAGGGTCTGGATTCTCGGGTCAAGCCTTCAGGCTGAATCAGGCTGAAGCCCGAGAATGACATCATTGTACAATTTCTTTTTATAGTTTCCCGTACTTCTCCCGTAGTTCACGCTTGATGAGCTTGCCCATGGGGTTGCGGGGGAGCTCGTCCACAAAGACCACCGTCCGTGGTCTCTTGAAACTGGCCAGATGCTTCCGGCAGTACTCCATGATTTCTTCCTCGGTAACTTTCTCACCCTTCTTGGGAATCACCACGGCGCGCGGCTCCTCGCCCCAGGTCTCGTCGGGGACGCCGATGACGGCGACATCCTCTACCTTTGGGTGCTCGCGGATAACGTTCTCAATCTCCTCGGGCGAAATGTTTTCACCAGCCCGGATAATCATGTCGCTCGACCGCCCCGACAGGAAATAGTAGCCGTCCTCGTCCACGTAGCCGATGTCACTGGTATGAATCCAGCCGTCCTTATCGATGGTCTTGGCCGTCTTTTCCTCGTCCTTCCAGTAGCCGCTCATGACCCGCGGACCCCTGGCGAGAATCTCGCCGACTTCATTGGGACCCAGCGTCTTGCCATCGTCGTCGATAACCTTCATCTCGACATCGGCCATCGGCTTACCGATGGAGGCGAGCCTCTGCAGCTTCTTTTCCTTTTCCTCTTCCGTGCCGGTGAGGACATGGTCCTCCGGCCCCAGAGCGGTGATGGTGGAGGCCGTCTCCGTCTGGCCGAAGGCATTAATAAAGCTGACTCCGGGAAATTCCTCTAATGCCTTCCTGATGACGGGGAGCGGCATGGGAGCGGCGCCGTAGGTAATCACCCGGAGGCTGCTCAGGTCGTACTTTTTGAAATTGGGGTGGTCGAGCAGCTGCTTGAGCATGGTGGGCACCATCATGGCGCGGTTGGCCTTCTCGTTCTCGACCAGGGTCATCCACTCCTCCGGGTCGAACTGGCGTTCCATCACCAGCGTCCGGCCGCCGTAGATGGCCGCCATCATCGCCTGAATCCCGGCGACATGGTAGAGAGGCACGGTGAGGATATTGCTTTCATCAGACTCAGGGTCGGCGGGTGAAACATTTTCCAGCATGTACGAGCTGAAACTCATATGAGACAGCATTACGCCTTTCGGGAAACCGGTGGTGCCTGCGGTGAACAGCAGGATGGTGGTATCGTTTTCGTCAATCTCGGCCACCACCTCGTCGGCCGGAGAAGACTCAATGATATCCTCGTAATACAGCATGTCGTCATGCTTGTTTTCAATAGAAATAAGGTTCTTCAGGTACTTGAGTTCGGGCTGTATGGATTTTATCATGGGTACGTAACGCTCGCCGATTATCAGGGTGTTGGCTTCGGCGGTATTGAGCATATAGGTGAATTCCTTTTCCTTGGCGCGGAAGTTCAGCGGCAGGTAGATTGCGCCCGTTTTAGCTACGGCGAAATACGTCTCCACGCATTGATTGCAGTTGACCTGGATGAGGGATACCCGGTCGCCCTTCTTCACACCCAGCTCTAACAGCCCGTTGGCAAGTCGGTTTACGCGCTCGGTGAGTTGACTGAACGTGTACCTTTTGTCTTCAAAAACAATGGCCGCTTTATCGGGGCAAATGGCCGTGGCTATATTGAGAAAATCCGTAGTGTTCACTCTGTACCTCCAAAGCTGAAGATTAATTGGCTAACATGATATTCTAACCCAGCTATGAGGGAAAAATCAAACGAAAGTACGATGCGAGATTATTCAATAATGTCATTCTCGGGCTTCAGCCTGAGCGATTCCTCAATTACACTACCTGCTAAAATCACGGCTGGAAGCATAGAAGATGGAGCGGATATCGTCGGCCACCTTTTGTTTCAGTTTCTGGGGGACCTTAGCCAGGACATTACGCGCGACGTGGACCTGCCACCTTTGAACCTTTCCCTGGGGGAATTCCTCCCGGAAGACTTTCTCCAGCCCTGGTAAGCTATCCATAATACCCGAAGTCACCGTCTGGCTATCCAGACCGCGACGTTTCAAGTCCTTGAAGGTCTCCCGCCACTCGAGGTCGGTAGAGACGGCCCTGCTCGTGGAGGAGTTCAAGAAGCGGGGGGTAACG
>DAOVRI010000221.1 GCA_030628245.1 Dehalococcoidales bacterium | reverse complement strand
GGGCAGGAAACACAAGGAAACGAACGTGAAAAAAATCGGTATTCTCTACCATCCCAAGGTTGAAGCTACCCAAACGAAGGCCGGGGAACTGGAAGGTTTCTTGAAGTCGAAGGGTATTTCCGTCTGGGTGTGTTCTGCCTGGGACAGGGAGAACGCCTGCGATTGTCTGGACGGCACCGACCTGCTCCTCACGGTGGGCGGTGACGGCACTATACTGCGAGCGGTCCAGGTGGTGATTCCGGGGACGACCCCGAGTACGGGGATAAATCTGGGTAAGCTCGGGTTTATGACCGAGTTCGATGCGGACGAAGCCCAGGAAAAGCTGCCGTCGTTAATCGACGCGGGAGGCTGGATTGACGAAAGGACTATGCTCCAGGCGGAAGTGGTAGCCTCCGGTCGGGAGTCCCGGATATTTCATGCCCTGAACGATATCGTGGTGGCGCGGGGCGAAATCGCCCGGTTAATCAGGGTCGAAGCCAGCGTTGACGGCCAGCACCTGACCAACTATAAGACCGACGGCGTGATTGCCGCGACGGCTACCGGCAGCACCGGCTACGCGCTGGCCGCCCGCGGCCCCATTCTCTATCCACAGTTGCGGGACTTCCTGCTGATGCCGATAGCTCCTCACCTCAGTTCGGCTTATCCCCTGGTGTTACCGGAAATGGCCGAGGTTGCCCTGCACCTCAACACGTATCATGCGGCCACGCTGAGTGTGGACGGGCATATAAATTTACCGCTGTCAAATGGTGACGTGATTATCATAAAGCGGAGTCCCCATGTGGTAAGATTTTTAAGAATTCGTCCCAGGGAGTCTTTTTATAGCTCCCTCGAGGATAAATTGAAAGGAAAACAAGGTGAGTCAGGTAGAAAAAGCTAAAATCCCGGATATACCCCAGATACATAAGCTGATTAACGACCATGCTAGTAAAGGCGAGATGCTGGCGCGGCCGCTGAGCGAGCTATATGAAGATATCCGTGACTTTGTCGTCATCAAGGAGGGCGAGGTGGTGCTTGCCTGCGCGGCGCTGCACGTCAGCTGGTCGGACCTGGCCGAAGTAAGGTCGATGGTCGTAGTCGAAGACAGCCAGAAAGAAGGCCTGGGCGCCAAACTGTTGGCCGCCTGTATCAAGGAGGCTGCGGAACTCGGTATTGAGACGGTCTTCTGCTTTACCTACCAGCCGGAATTCTTCAAGCGGTACAAGTTTGTTGATATCGACAAGATGGAGCTGCCACGTAAGGTCTGGACCGACTGCTTCCGATGTCCCAAGTTCCCCAACTGCGATGAGACCGCGCTGATATACCATGCCGGGGAGACGACCTAGATTGGCCGAGGAAGCACTTTCCACTCAGGTTATCTTCGAAGGTCGTATCCTGAAGCTGCGTGTCGATACTGTCCGAACTTCCGATGGACGCCAGACCACGCGTGAGGTTATCGAGCATGCTGCCTGTATCGTGGTCATTGCCGTGGATGCCGATGATAATATCCTGCTGGTCAGGCAGTACCGCCGGGCGATAGATAAGGAGCTTTTAGAGATACCGGCAGGCGGCATTGATAAAGGTGAAAATGCCGAGGCAGCGGTAATACGTGAAATGCGTGAGGAAACGGGCTTCCGACCGCAGAAAGTGGAGCGGCTCGGTGGTTTCTATTCGACGCCGGGTTACTGTAACGAGTATCTGTATCTCTACCTGGCGACGGACCTGACGCACGACCCCCTCTCCGCCGAGGACACCGCCGGCATCGAAGTAGTCCGGGTGCCGGTTGCGCAGGTCCCCGAACTGATTAATTCGGGGAAAATTGAAGATGCCAAGAGCGTTGCCGGTCTGCTGATATATCTGGAGTACCGTAAAAACCACTAGAACCCTAGTGTTTCCAGTCTAAGTGCCGTCCCCCCATGAGGTGCATGTGGAGGTGGGGCACTATCTGCCCCGCTTCCGCCCCGCTGTTGATGGTCACCCGGTAGCCGCTTTCGGCAATACCCTGCTCTCTGGCCACCCGGTTGGCCACCTTTACCATCTTCCCGACGAGTGGCATTTCGGCGTCGGCCATGTCCGCCAGGGAGGGGATATGCTTCCTGGTGACGACCAGCAGATGCACGGGGGTTATTGGGTTGATATCGCGGAAGACGATAACATCTTCGTCCTGGTAAAGGAGTTCCGTGGGTATCTCCCCGGCCACTATCTTGCAGAAAATACAGTCCGTATCTTTATTAATCTATCTCACCCCCTTAATCCCCCTCTCCTATCAAGGAGAGGGGGAGGGATTAGGAAGAGGGGTTTCACCCCTCC
>DAOVRI010000051.1 GCA_030628245.1 Dehalococcoidales bacterium | reverse complement strand
GCCCGCCGCGTATTGCAAGACCAGGTATTCCTTTTCGACGCCGGCGGTCTTGAGGGTCGTCACGCCGGTGAACTTGCCGATGCCGTGCTCAACGTGGACGACGTAGTCGTCCGGGATAATGTCAACCATAAGCTTGTGGCGAGGGGCGGGACGCCTTTTAACGAGTCGGCGTTGCTTGACGAAGCCGAAAATCTCGGCGTCGGTGAACAGGTGCGTTCCGCTGTCCATGACCCAGCCCTCCGGCAGCGAGCCCTGTACCAGGACGAGCGCGCCGGGCCCGGGTACCTGGGTGACTTCCTCGACGGGCGCGGCAACGATATCCTCTTCGGCAAGCAGCTCCGAGAGACGGCTCGCCTGGTGGCTGACGATGATAATACGTTTCCGCTGGACTAAAAGCTCCGCGGCTTTCTTCAGGAACGCCGGCAGCTTTCCGGCATAACCGGGGGCGGATATGAAGTCCAGCCTCTCCTCGACGCCCCAGGCTGCCAGGCTAAGGGACTGCCTGTCCTCAATCCTGGACTCCAGTTCTTCCCAGGTAAAGTACGGCCGGGGGAAATTACGGGGTAGCTCGCCCCGCTCCAGCTTTTCCGAACGCAATTGCCCGGCTTCGGCATACAGGTCGGCGGCGGTCTGTTCTATATACGAAGGCTCATCGAGTACCAGCAGAGTGTTAGCAGGCAGGTAATCCAGCAGACTGCTGCCGTTGAACAGCGGGGCGTAGAACTCTGCCTCCCGCGTTAACTGCCCGCCGAGCATCATGGCCGTGTCACGCTGGAACTGCTGCTTGACCTCGGCGGTGCAGCCGGAAAGGTCGAGGCCGTGCAAAATATCCTCCAAAGACCGTTTATCCATTTGCCGGGGGGCCAGCAGTTCCGCCGCCGGCCCGACGGCCACTGACGGCACTACATCTGTCGAGCGCTGCGTGGCAGGGTCGAAGCTGCGGATACTGTCGATAGTGTCCCCGAAAAACTCGAGTCGGACAGGCAGTTCGCTGGTCGGCGGGAAAATATCGATGATGCCACCGCGGTGGCTTATGGTGCCCGGCACCTCGACCACGTTCTCCATCTGATAACCCATAGCTTCCAATCGCGCCAGCAGGTCAAACGGAGGTATATCCATCCCGAGTTTTATGGTGTAACAGGCGGAAACGAAATCACTGTGCGGCGTCGTTTTCGACATGAGCGCCGCCGCCGAGGCTACCACGAGAAGCGAATTAACATTCTGCTCATCCGCGTCGCCGCCGGCCAGTGCCGAGAGCACCTGGATACGTTCCATCTCGGTGCTTGTGTCCGGGGCCAGACGCTCGTAGGACAGGACATCGGGTTCCGGGAAGAGCTTAACCTGTCCGGAACGGCACCAGTTAACAAGCTGTTCGTGGAGCTTTTTGGCGTTCTCCGGCTGCGCCGTAACCACGAGCACCGGTAACTTTAAACTTTCGTACAAGGCCGCCATCAAATAAGGCTTGGCGGCATCCAGAACCACCACCGTGCTATCGCTCCGCTGTTTCAGTTCATCCAGAAGCCGGCGATAGGCAGGCATGGACTCAATTAACTTTAGCAACCGACTAAGGTCCATCAAGATACTCCCCCAAACACCTCTAGGGCTCGTCGCCTGCGACCAGCCCTTTTAAAGATTTTAACATAGAATAGCGGTCAGGCCTAGATGCCGCATTGACTCATAATAAAAGTTACCGAAAGAGGGGTAGTTGCGTCAAAATTAGTGTTACTGAAGGAGGTAAAGGTGACACGCCTGCGTGCTGTAACGCACTCCGGCGTGCAGGCACGACGCCGCATAATGGAATATGTACAGGCACTAAGAAAACGGTATTTTCGGGCAGCCAAAGAAGAGAAAGGCAAAATGTTGAATGAATTTACTCAGGTTACGGGATTACACCGCAAGGCAGCTATCAGGTTGCTGAACCGGACAGATGCTCCCAGGTGAAACAAACGGCATGGCCGTCCTGCCATGTACAAGGGTGTACTGCGGCCGCTCATAGCTATCTGGGAAGCCAGCGACCGGCTGTGTGCTGCAGACAAAGCTAAAAAGGTGGCGCTGACTGCCTGTATACGGAAACTGCTTACCATCCTCAATGCCATGATGAAACACAATACTACCTGGCAATGCCAGTCAGCCTAATTAACACGGTTGCTCTCCAAACAGTTTTATTAATGGGGTTCTTAAAACTTACAGTTTGGAGAGAGGGATTAAGGGGGTGAGGTGTGCCTAAAAACCCTTATGGCAGAGTGAACGTTTTCAATATTGACTTTTTAGCCTGATGCCGATTAAAGTAGCTTAGGCAGAAATGATAGAGGTATATCTTGGTCTGGCTTAAGCTTGCTATCTGTATACTGGTGATATTCTTTGCCGGGCAGAAGGTAGCCAAATACGGGGATGTCATCGCGCAGAGGACGGGAATCGGGCATGTGTGGATGGGTGTTATCGCCATATCGTTAATCACTTCACTGCCCGAACTTTTTACCGGCATCAGTGCCGTAACCCTGATAGATGCCCCCGATTTAGCCATTGGCGACCTCATCGGTGCCAATGCCTTCAACCTGTTTAACCTGGCGCTGCTCGATATTTTCCACCGGAACGGTTCCATCATGGCCACGGCCAGCCAGGCGCATCGTTTGACCGGATGGTTCAGCCTTGCGCTGGCGGTGATTGTGGCGGTTTTCATCTTTATCAGCACTCAATCTTCCTCTTTAAGCCTTGGCTGGATAGGGTGGTACACCCCGATTATTCTCATCGTCTATATATTCTCGGTGCGGCAGATTTACTATTATGAAAAAACCCACCCGGCGATGGAAGAACCAAGCCCCTACCCGGTGGAGATGTCGCTAAAACGAACCTATGTCTATTTTTGTATCGCGGCGCTTTTCATCATCGGCTCTGGTATCTGGCTGGCGACTATCGGAGATGAAATTGCGCAGGTAACCCGCTGGGGGCAGAGCTTCGTGGGCAGCCTTTTCCTGGCTTTTACCACCACCCTGCCGGAAATAACGGTCTCCTTCGCCGCGATGAGAATCGGCGCTGTCGATATGGCCGTGGCCAACATGATTGGCAGTAACCTGTTCAACCTGACTGTTATTCCGGTAATCGACCTGATTTACAGTAAAGGACCCATTCTGGCGCAGGTCTCGGAGAGTCATCTTTTCACCGCCGGGGCTGTTATCCTGATGTCGCTGCTCTTCCTGGCCGGACTGCGTTTTAAACCGGCCAGGTATTTCCGGCTGAGCTGGTTTAATATTACATTAATTATATTGTTCCTGGTGAGTGCCTATTTGAGTTTCGTAATGGCCTGAACTGGTGATATAATGGCGGAGACAGGTATAGAAGCACCGGATGATGAACGATATTTTTCCTGATTATATTCCGGGCTTGTCTCTATTTATTGACAGTTAATTTTCTTTGAATCCGAGGAGAACTACAGGCTTGCAGAAATTAACAGCGGTTATTCTGGTAGGCGGACCGGGGACGCGGCTTCAGCCGCTCACCGATGACAGGCCCAAGTCCGTTTTACCGGTGTTGAATAAACCTTTCATGGAGCATTTCATTGCTTATCTCAGGCAATACGGCATCGAGGATATCATCCTGACGTTGAGCTATCTGCCGGATGTTATTCGGGAGTATCTGGGGGATGGCAGCCGCTACGGCGTGCACCTGACCTATTGCCTGGAGGAGGAACCCCTGGGTACTGCCGGGGCTGTAAAAAACGCCGAAGCCTACCTGGGCAATACCTTTTTTGTTCTTAACGGCGATGTTTTTACTGATATGGACCTTGGTGACATGCTCGCATTCCACCGCGAAAATAAAGCCAAAGCCACTATATCATTAACCTGGGTGGACGACCCCAGCGCCTTTGGCGTGGTTGAAACGGATAGTGAAAAGAGGGTAAAACAATTTATTGAAAAGCCTCCGCTTGCCGAGGCAACGACCAACTGGATAAACGCCGGGACATATATCCTTGAGCCGGAAGTCCTGGAGTATATACCAGCGAATACCCACTACATGTTCGAAAGGGGGCTTTTCCCTCACCTTCTGGGCACGGGAGCGCCGGTATACGGTTATCCCTACCGGGGCTACTGGCTGGACATGGGAACACCGGAAAAATATTTCTCGCTGAATGTCGACCTCCTGTTATCGAAGGTAACCGGCCCGCTTGTTTCTATCTCAGGGCAAAATGGTATATATTATAGTCAGGATGCTGTTATTCATCCTGCGGCGGTAATGGCGGCACCGGTAATGATTGACGGCGGAAGCCGGATAGGTCAGGGGGTACGTATCAAGGGGCCGGTGGTTATCGGGCGGGACTGCCGTCTGGAAGACGGCGCCAGTATCGAAAATGCCGTATTATGGGATAATGTCACTATCGGTGCCGGGGCCAGGCTCAATCAATGCATTGTCAGCAATAATGTCACCATCGGTAGCAACCGGGAAGTTGTGAATTGTGTGGTTACTCCTTCGCAAACGGTGCCGTTGCTCCGTCAGTAATAAGCATGTAACCGATTTCTCGTTAAAGGAGTGTCTATGGCAGCAGAAACAACCAGGGAAGAGAGCAAGGCGAAGAAGCAGAAACCCCGGGAAATAAAATTCAGATGTCAGCTGTGTGGGAAAGACAAGCCGCTTCAAGAGATGGTGAGTATTACCAGGTTCAGACCGGTGCTGGTAGTGTGCCAGGACTGCGCCAGGGAAATGCGTTAGGTATCGTTTGACTGGTGTGATTATCGGGAGAGGATATAATGGCTGAGGAACTCGGGAAAATAGAAAAACCTCCGGTAGAGGACTTTAAAAAAGGCAGAAAGCTGTACTTCATTCCGCTTATTTATAGCAATGAAGACGTTCCGGAAGATTACCTTGAAAAGTTTAACAAATACTGGGAACAGGTGGAAAAACAGATTGCGGAGCTGGTATCGAAGCTCGGCGAGGTCAACCGGATATACCACGAGCTGGTAGCGGTATCCGGCGATGAAGGCAGTAAAACCGTCAAGGAGCTGAGTGACCGTAGCCATAAAATCGTTCAGGCTTGTATGGAGAAGAAAGCACAGATGGAAGCAGTCGAGGATGGCGATATCCTGACGGAGTTCATGGACTGGAGCCGGTGCCTGATAATAGGCCTGCAAAACCCAAAGGTAGTATCAAAGGTCTACGAATCTTATATGGAAATCGGTAAAAAGAGAAACGAACATATCGCCCGTAAAATTGATGAAACGCTCAAAGAGAATGAAATCGGGATATTGCTCATGAGGGAGAACCATCAGGTGCAATTCCCGTCGGATATACAGGTTTTTTATATCGCTCCGCCCGCCCTGGACGAAATTAAGCGCTGGCTGAGAGAGCGTGAAAGTAAGTCTGGCCAGGAGATTGACCAGGAATAATTGTCTCCCTCCCCTAGCGGGCGTATATTTTCTTGCGCTTGGGTTTTATGATTGGCGGGACCAAGCGCCTGACGTAGATGGCGCCACACTGGAGACAGGATACATAAATTCCTTCGGAGTCGCGCTCCAGGAACAGGTCTCCGCCACAACGCTTACACCCCTTGAACTTGACGACGTTCAACACTGCCTCTCCCCTCCGTAAAGAGTATCGTCTTTACCTCCCTTGATTTCATTGTATCCAGCGTACGATATAATCGTGATGTATTTTGCATTTCATGCAAACGTTGCATTCGCATTAATTGTAGGTATTGTAAGGAAGCGTTATCACAGCAGTATCACAAAATATGTCTTAAACGTCACAAAATCGTCACAATCGCATCATTCGCTTAGAAAGTAAAGCTTCACTTTGACAAGGTAAACATGAATGGACTAGAATTTGTCCGTTGGCGCCACAGTCAATAAATTCAGTTTTAAGGAGACAAAGAATGGCGGGAAAGTACGATAAATACGTTTTTCATCCACCCCATATTCAAATTAAGGTAAAGCAAGATAACAGTGTCGTTTTCGACGGCCTGATGATAGGCCACCAGCAGCTGGGCTATGGCCTGACTATCGGCCACCAGTTCGTTAAAAAGCCGTTTAAATCAGATAACCCCTGCCATACCCATAATTTCGACGAGTTTCTGGCCTGGTACGGGGGCAACCCTGACGACCCCGACGATTTCGGGGCCGAGGTGGTGCTTTATCTGGGCGAGGAGCTGGAAAAGCACGTCTTCACCCGGCCCACGATGGTCTACCTGCCACCGGGGTTCCCCCATTGTCCCCTGGAGATTACCCGCGTCGATAGCCCCATTATTCAAATCGAGATTATGCTCGTCGGCGAGGGCGGCACGCGGGAGCCTTACTTCGACGAGGACAAGGGCAAAACGAACTTAATAGAGATGGTGGACCTGACGCGCCGTTAGTCAAGATACAGGTGTTATAAAAATAACAGGCCGGTTATCCGGGGCTGATTTCGCTCTGGGTGGCTGGCCTGAGTGTTTTAGTTATGTCTTGCCTCTTGTCCTTATTTAAGTTAAAATTCAATAGCCTGGAGAGGTGTCCGAGTGGTTTATGGTGCCGCTCTCGAAAAGCGGTCTACGCGCAAGCGTAGCGTGGGTTCGAATCCCACCCTCTCCGTTTTTACCCTGAGCTGGTCGAAGGGCCACACTACTATATATCCGCTGTTGAAATCTGTTAAAATAAAGAGCGCGGAGAGGTGCTGGAGTGGCCTATCAGGCACGCCTGGAGAGCGTGTGTAGCCGTAAGGCTACCGTGGGTTCGAATCCCACCCTCTCCGCCAACCTCTTTTGATATCTATTCCCGCCCAAGCCGCCCGGCATCATTTGCGGCTTATCCCATAAAATATGCCCCTCCAAATTGTCATTAGCCTACCCCTGTGATAGAATAAAAATTGCTTTGAAAGAGGATATTAAATACTGGGTAGGCTTCAATAACATCCCCGGCATCGGGCGGGTCAGGCTATTCCAGCTCGAAAGCTACTTCGGCAACCTGGAGCAGGCCTGGAAAGCGTCTCCCGGCGAGCTGAAGCGCGCCGGACTCGACAGCGCGGCTCTGCGCGCCATCAGCCAATGGCGCGATAAAGTCGACCCTGAGGCTGAAATGGAGAAGCTGGACAAATTCGGCATTCAGGTGCTTACCTGTAACGATTCCGCTTACCCGGGCCGACTCAAGGAGATATATGACTATCCGCCGGTACTTTACGTACGGGGCTCGCTGCTGCCGGAGGATGAATGGTGCCTGGCGGTGGTCGGCACCCGACGGTCGACCGTCTATGGCAAGCAGGTAACCGAAGAGCTCGTGGCTGACCTGGCCCGGAGTAAAATTACTATTGTCAGCGGCCTAGCCAAGGGAATCGACACCATCGCTCACCGGAGCGCTCTCGAAGCCGGCGGCCGGAGCTTGGCCGTATTCGCCTGCGGACTCGACATCGTTTACCCGGCCGAAAACGAACGGCTGGCCCGCGATATCATGGAACGCGGCGCCCTGTTGAGCGAGTACCCACTGGGCACACGGCCCCGCGCGGAAAACTTTCCACGCCGCAACCGGATTCTCAGTGGACTGAGCCTGGGCGTTATGGTCACCGAGGCCGACGAGACCAGCGGGGCCATGATTACCGCCCGCATGGCTCTGGAGCAGAACCGGGAAGTGTTCGCCATTCCCGGCAGCATCCTGTCGCCGGTAAGCCGGGGGACCAACCACCTTATCCAGGAGGGAGCCAAGCTGGTGCGTGAATACACCGATATCCTGGAAGAACTCAACCTGACGGCGGTAACCCGCCAGATAGAGATGAGGGAGATACTGCCGGAGTCTGAGACCGAGTCCGCGCTTCTCAAACAGCTCGGTGCCGAGCCTACCCATATCGATGAGGTCTGCCGGAAGAGTGGCCTATCTGCCGCCGAGGTCAGCGGCACCCTGGCGATGATGGAGCTAAAGGGACTGGTAAAGCAGGTAGGTACCATGAATTATGTCCTGGCACGGGAACTACGGCAGGAATATAGAGTGAGAGTTGATTAAAGAATATGAGCAAGAAATTAGTTATCGTGGAGTCACCGGCCAAAGCCAAAACACTGGGCAAAATTCTCGGCAAGAGCTACAGCCTCAAGGCTTCGCTCGGCCACGTGAGGGACTTACCCCGGGGCCAGATGGGCGTGGATATAGAAAACGGTTTTGTGCCCAAGTACGTGGTGCCCAAAGCTAAAACAAAGCTCGTTAATGAGCTCAAGCAGGCGGCGAAAGGTGCCTCCGCCGTATACCTGGCTACCGACCCCGACCGCGAGGGTGAAGCCATCGCCTGGCACCTGGCCGAGGTAGTTAAAACCGATAAGCAGAATTACTATCGCGTCGTCTTCCGTGAAATAACCGAAGACGCCGTGAAATCCGCTTTTCAGAATCCCCGCACCATAGATATGCAGCTGGTAGACGCCCAGCAGGCGCGGCGTATCCTGGACAGGCTCGTCGGCTATAATATTAGCCCGCTGCTCTGGAAAAAGGTCAGGAAACGCCTCTCCGCCGGTAGAGTGCAGTCGGTAGCGGTCAGGATAATCGTCGACCGCGAGCGTGAAATTCAGGCATTCGTGCCAGTGGAATACTGGGCTATCGAGGCCGAACTGAGCAAGCAGAAGGAGAAAACGTCCTTTCGGGCGACATTAATCGGCCTCATCGATGGTAAAAAACTTGATATTCATACGCAAGAAGAAGCCGACAGGATAAAAAACGCGCTGGAGCAGTCGGCCTATGACGTGCTCAAGGTAAGCACCCGGAAGGCGACCCGCCAGCCGGCCCCACCCTTCACTACCAGCACCTTACAGCAGGAAGCCTGGCGCAAGCTCCGGTTCACCGCCAGGCAGACCATGGCCATCGCCCAGCAGCTATATGAAGGCCTGCCGGTTGGCAGTGAGGGTAATATCGGCCTTATCACCTATATGCGTACCGACTCGACCCGTGTGGCCGGTTCTGCTATCGGCGAGACCGTGGCCTTTATACGTGAAAAATATGGTCCGAAATTCCTGCCGCCCCGCCCCCGCGCCTTTACCGCCCGCGCTAGGGGGGCACAGGATGCGCATGAGGCTATCCGTCCTACCCGGACCCGCCGTGAGCCTGCCCTGATTAAAAAATACCTCAATAACAACCAGTTCAGGTTGTACGACCTTATCTGGAAGCGCATGGTAGCCAGCCAGATGGCGGCGGCCCTGTTCGACAACACCACCGTTGATATCGAGGCCAGGAACCACCGGGACTATCTGCTGAGGACAGCCACCTCGGTCAATACCTTCCCCGGTTTCATGACGCTTTACAGCGAGAGCCGGGACGAAGTCGAGGAAGAGGGTAAAACCTCGCTCCCCCGTCTCGAAAAAGGCGATGACCTCAAACTACTGGGGATTTTCCCGGAACAGCGTTTTACCCAGCCGCCGCCCCGCTATACCGAGGCGACACTGGTCAAGACTTTAGAACAAAACGGCATTGGCCGACCCAGCACCTACGCGCCGACGATATCCACGATTCAGGACCGTGAGTACGTCAGCAAGGTCAAGGGGGTCTTTCAGCCCTCCGAACTGGGCATGGCGGTCAATGATTTGCTCGTCCGGCATTTCCCCGACATTATCAATGTCAAATTTACCGCCGACATGGAAAACGAGCTCGACGATATCGCCAGCAAGGAGCGCGACTGGCCGAGTGTTATCCAGGACTTCTATACTCCTTTTGATAAAGACCTGCAAAATGCGCTCCAGACGGCGGAGAAGGTGAAGCTGGCGGATGAGGAAACGGGTGACCCCTGTCCCAAATGCGGCAAGCCGCTGGTAGTCAAGACGGGGCGCTTCGGGAAATTTATCGCCTGCAGCGGTTTCCCCGAGTGCAAGTATACGCAGTCGTTCCAGATAAAAGTAGGAGCTAACTGCCCGAAGTGCGGCAGAGAAATCGTGCAGAGGGTCAGCAAGAAGAAGCGGACTTTCTACGGGTGCAGCGGCTACCCCGACTGCGATTTCGTCACCAACTTTAAGCCTCTCCCCCAGCCCTGCCCCCGGTGCGGCGGGCTGCTCACCCTGCACGGCCGGCAGGCCTGGTGTACCAAATGCGAGTATAAGGGGAAGAACTAAGAGAACAGATTTCTAATTGAAATAGTTATGGTTAACGGGAAAGGAAAATGGTTAGGACACTAATGTGGAGGGGTATATGAATGAGGAGTTGAATATTCAGGAAGCAATTATCAGCCTTAACAAATCGATTAGTGACGCTAGTAGTCATTTTGAGAATTATATTTTATATCCTGGTGATGAGTATAACGATGCCGGATGGCGAATTGAAACTTGTTTCTTAAAAATACTCTCTATTGCTGAAGCACTTGGACTAGATGAACTTCAAAAAATGATATTCTCCGAATATACGACCCTAAAGGGAACAAGGAATGGTTTTTTAAAAGCTGAAGTTGTATTAGGCGAACCATTTTCGGAATGTCTTTCAAGAATCAGGCAATTTTTATACGCGATTGAGCAATTCTTCCCAAATAGAAATTCTACGGTAATAACTAAAGACGTACTTCAAATATTAAGAGACATACATTATACAATTACGAATAGGGCTTTATTTGTAAAAGTACCACAAAACGAAAAGGATGTGCATATTCGTATCGAAGGTATATTAAAATGCGTTTTCCCCGATTTAAAACATAAACCTACATTAACCAAACCAATCAAAAATTTTGAACCAGACACTGGAATACCATCAATAAGAACTCTTATCGAGTACAAATTTCTCTCGCGTCCTGAAGATGTGAAAGTTGTTGTGGATGAGGTTTTAGCTGACACACGTGGCTATACATCTAGAGATTGGAGCCATTTTATCTATGTAATATATGAGACTAATCGTTTTAGGCCAGAAAAGGAATGGGTTCAATTGTTAAGGTCATCAG
>DAOVRI010000109.1 GCA_030628245.1 Dehalococcoidales bacterium | reverse complement strand
CTGGCGGGAGCGCATGGGAGTCGAACCCACCGAAGACATCATAAATGCCCCCCAACGGATTTGAAGTCCGCGAAGCCCACCGGGACTCATCCGCTCCCTTAATCTAAGTATATATTACCCGGTTGGTGGTATTAAAGTCTGCCGGCCGGCGTTATTCTGCCGGTGCCTCTTCAACTACAACCGCCTCGGCTTTCTTGCGGTACACCAGCTTCGCCAGCCAGATGCTCATCTCGTACAGCACGACCAGCGGCACGGCCACCAGGCTCTGGTTGATGGGGTCGAAGGTGGGGGTGATGATAGCGGCGAGGATGAAGGCGACGATAATGGCCACCTTGCGTTTAGAGGCCAGCCACTCCGGCTTGACGATGCCCATCCGAGCTAGAAAGGTCGTCACCACCGGCAGTTCGAAGACCAGCCCGATGGCTATCAGCAGCCGGGTAATGATGGAAATGTAGTTGCCGATTTTTATCATGGGGGAGGCGATATCGCTGCCGAAAGTGTACAGGAATCCGATAGCCGGCGGAATCAGGATAAAGTAAGCGAAGACGACACCCCCCAGGAACATCAGCGCAATCCAGGGCAGTATGAGGTATATGTATCTCTCCTCTTTCCTGGTAAGCGCCGGTTTTATAAACAGGATTGCCTGCACGGTCAGGTAGGGCATGGCGATGATAAGGCCGCTGGCGAGACATACCCTCATGATGGTGCCTATCATCTCCGTCAGTTCCGTGAAGATGAGGTTGATGCCTTCGGCCGGCAGAATCATTATATAGAATATCCACTCGTAGAAGATAAATGAGATGGCTGCCGCCACGGCGACGGCAATGATGCTCCTGATGAGACGCTTGCGCAATTCCTGGAAGTGGCCGAGGAGAGTGAGTTTCTGTTCGCCTGCTGACATTTTCAGGGGTGCCTCTCCCGGTCGGTCGGGCCGGTTTTTTCGGCTTCCGGCCCCTGTTCGCTTGCATCTGGTGACGGCGGCTGACTTTGTTTTTCTTCTTTCGTTGGTTCTTCCTGGATGCTATCCAGTTCCCGGTTAACCGCCGAGGTAAGGTCGGTACTGGCTTTTCTGATGGCGCGCACCGTCTTCCCCAGCGTCTTGGCAAAATCGGTCAGCTTGGCCGGCCCCAGTACTATCAGCGCTAAAACGATAATGAGCAGTATCTCCCATGAACCTATGCCGAGAAATCCCATCCCTCACCTTTTATCGTGTTATCTTTACCGGTCGTTACCGGTAAAGATAGTAGTTTTTTAAATTCGTGTTCCTGCGGAGTGATTGTAAGCCTAGCTCTTGGTGGCTTTCTTTCTTGTAGTCCTTTTAGGACTGGCGGCGGCTACTTCCTTGTCCTTCTCTTCTTCATCTTCACCGGCCTGGCCTTTCTTGAAAGAGCGTATTCCCTTGCCGATGGCGTTGCCCACTTGGGGTAGTTTCCCCACGCCGAAGACGATGAGGATTATAACCAGGATGAGAGCTATCTCCCACGGCCCCATTTTAAATGGCATCTTGAATTCCTCCTACCCGTATACTAACCTCTGTAATTATACTAACGTCTGGCATTATTGTCTATCAGCAGTTACGGCAGCCTCATTTCCTTCAGGACCACTTTGACTATTTCCGGCACTTTTTGCTCCAGCTCGGGGGAGAGCTCCGTCCCGAATTCTATTTCCCCGGGCTCGATGCCGATGATGACGATTTCCCCCGGCTCGTTGCCCGTCAGGGATATGAGCTTGAGGTTCTCTACCACCCCCATCTCGTGGGCCGAGGCCAGGCTGGCTCTTTCCTCGGCCAGGTCCTCCGGTTTAAAGCGGTAAATCGTCCCCGGTTCGCCGCCGGCTCTGGCGGCATCGACGATAATCAGTTTGTCTCCGGCCCTGGTATAGGCTATTAAATCCGGCGATGTTCCGCCGTCTATCAATTTAACGTCGGGAGGGAGCTCGAGTTCCTGCAACGCCTGTACGGCATGGATGCCGATGCCTTCGTCTTTGAGCAGCAAATTGCCGACGCCAATCACCACGATTCTCGGCGTCGACTCATTTTCGGATTTGTTATTGGAGAATTCTTGAGTCATATCGTTCTCGATTAGCATATTCTCGGCAGCAGCTCGCCGACCGGCATGTCCACGATGCGGGACGCTCCGAGTATGGTATTCATAACCACCTGCCCGGGGTGCTCCGCCACCACCTCCCCGATGATGACCGCCCCGACCCCGTATTTACTGCGTTTCATCGCCGCCAGAATGGCGGCGGCATCTCGGGGGGCGACCGCCGCCGCCAGCTTGCCCTCGTTGGCGATGTAGAGCGGGTCGAACCCCAGGAATTCGCAGGCGGCCAGCACCGCTTTATCCACCGGGATTTTATCCTCTTCGAGCCTGATGCCGACCTTCGACTGCCCGGCGAAGTCGTTGAGGGTGGTGGCCAGTCCGCCGCGGGTGGGGTCGCGCAGGCAGTGAATATTTGCGGATGCCGCCAGCATGTCCGCCACCAGCCCGTTCAGTGGGGCGCAGTCGCTGGGTACGGGCGTGTGGAATTTAAGTCCTTCCCTCTGGCTGAGCACGGCGATTCCATGGTCGCCGATATTGCCGTTGAGGATAATCTTATCTCCGGGACGGGCATTGGTGGCGGAGATATCCACCCCTTCCGGTACAGTACCAACACCGGCAGTATTTACAAAAATCTTATCGGCGCTGCCCTGGTTGACTACTTTCGTGTCGCCGGTGACGATTTTCACCCCGGCTTCCTCGGCGGCATGCTTGATAGAGGTCAGTATCTTTTTCAGGTTGGCCACGGGCAGGCCTTCTTCGATGATGAAAGCCAGGCTGAGGTATAGCGGCCGGGCGCCGCTCATGGCAAGGTCGTTGACCGTGCCGCATACCGCCAGCTTGCCGATATCCCCGCCGGGGAAGAAGACGGGATTGACCGTATAACTGTCGGTGGTGAAGGCCAGTCGCCCGCTTATATCAAAGACGGCGGAGTCGTCCAGTTTGTCCAGAATCGGGTTAGCCAGGTCGGGCAGGAAGCTCTGGATTAAGTCCTGGCTGAGCTTGCCGCCGCTACCGTGCGCCAGCAGGATTTTATCTTCCATGGCTGTCTCCGTAATGATAATAGGTGGCGCAGCTGCCCTCCGAGGACACCATGCAGGGGCCCACCGGGTTCTCCGGCGTGCAGGTCCCGCCGAACAGGCGGCAGTCCCGCGGCGTGCTGACGCCGCGCAGGATGCTCCCGCAGATGCAGCCCTTGGGTTCGAGGGTAGGGCCGGGGTCTATATTAAAGTTTTTCAGGGCATCGAATCTTTCGTACTTTGCTTTAATCTGTAAGCCGCTGGCAGGTACGACGCCGATGCCCCGCCAGTTGGCCTCGCCTATTTCAAAAACGGTTTCCATGAGGCGGATAGCCGGCTGATTGCCTTCCGGCTTAACCCCGCGGCGGTAGGCTATTTCCACTTTCGGCTGTCCGCTTTCAATCTGCTCCACCAGCCTGTCCACGGCCAGCAGGATATC
Organism: Dehalococcoidales bacterium; assembly: GCA_030628245.1. Classification (GTDB taxonomy): domain Bacteria; phylum Chloroflexota; class Dehalococcoidia; order Dehalococcoidales; family RBG-16-60-22; genus JAFGPF01. The sequence continues at coordinate 2,330 of DAOVRI010000109.1, read as the reverse complement.
CAGCGGCTCGAAGCCGGAGACGGCGCAGGCGATTTTATATTCGTCGGCGATGAACTGGTAGGGGTGGGAGCCGATAATGACGCTGACATGGCCGGGGCAGATGATGCCGCCGAGGTTGACCTCGCCCATGTCGAGGATGGCTTTCATGATGGGTGGGCAGACCTTGTGCAGTGACAGGACGTAGTAGTTATTTAGCTTTTCCTGCTCCGCCTGTAGAATCGAGGCGGCGATGGTGGGCGCCGTGGTCTCGAAGCCGATACCGATGAAAATAATAGATTTGTCCTGGTTATCGCGGGCGATGGTCAGGGCGTCCTGCGCCGAGTAGACAATCCGGACGTCGGCGCCTTCGGCCTTGGCCTTTTGCAGACTGGAACGACTCCCCGGCACTCTGACCATGTCCCCGAAGCTGGTGATAATAACATCGGGCAGGCTTCCTAGGGCGATGGCCCTGTCGAGGTCGGCGCTGGCGGTGACGCAGACGGGACAGCCCGGCCCGGAAAGCATCTCTATATTTTCGGGTAGAAGCTGACGCAGGCCGTGCTTGAAGATAGCCACGGTGTGCCCGCCGCAGAACTCCATGAGCCTGGCCGGCTTACGCGAGCGCTTATGAATCCTGTCGAGCAGCTTCTTGCCCAGTTCCGGGTCGCGGTATTCGTTAACGAATTTCAATTAAATAAACCTCATCCCCTGTATCCCCCCCCTCTCCTGTCGAGGTTTTGGAAGAGGGGCTTCGCCCCTCTCAGACTTCCCTTAGCTTGCTTCACTCAATTCCTGCAATAATTTCAACGTTTCCTCGGCCTCAGCGGGGTCGATGACGCTGATGGCGTAGCCGGTGTGCAGCAGCACGTAGTCGCCGACCTTTGCCTCGGGGGTAAGCTGGAGGCTGGCGTCACGGGTGATGCCCTCGATATCCACCTCGGCCTGCTGGCCGTCTATCGATTTTATCAACGCCGGTATGGCTAAACACATGTTTTTGATACCTCTTACTTCGCCAGTTGTCTTTCCCAGTCGTCCTTGACGTCCTTGATTTCCTTGCCGATGCGAAATGCCGGGCCCAGGAACTCGCCGACTTTGTTATACGTACCGGCCGGGTAGGTCATGTAAACAATGGGGTCGATTTTGCCCGCATCCGGCTTACCGTAGGTCATGCAGTCTTCGGAGACCAGTATCTCCTTGATGGGACCGGCTATCAGGTAGTGGCTGCCCAGCTTCAGGATGTGCTCGGCGGTACAGCCGATGTTGACCGGGCATTGCTCGATGAACGGGGCGCCGGCGATTTCTCCGTAAAATACCTTGAAATTACAGTCTTTGGCTTTATCGGTTTTGGCGCCGGTAGCGATGCCGCAGTAGTCCGTTTCTTTGACGAGGGCCGTATTGGGTATATTGACCGAGAAGACCATGTTTTCCCGGACGCCTTTCAGGGAGTGCCGCACCCGGTTCAGGGCTATGGCCATCCAGGGCGGAGTCCCGCAGGCTATGGTAGCCCAGGCCACCGTAACAAAATCGGGCTTGCCGTTGACATCCACGCCGACCATTACCGTGGGGTGGGGGAAGAGCAGGGGCATAACATCAATCTTTGTTTTATTCATAATCCTTCCTCCTCATAAAAATTGGCGATGGCCACCTGCCCCAGGGATATGCCCCCATCGTTGCAGGGCACCTGACGGTGAGTATATACCTCCAGCCCGGCGGACTCAAGTAGTGATACCGCTTTCCTCAGCAGTAATCGATTCTGGAATACTCCGCCGCTCAGTGCCACCCCGGTGATGCCGGCCTTGGGTGAGATTTTCTGGCACACTTCCAGTATCATCTGGGCTACCGTGTTATGGAACCGGGCGGCGATTCTGGCTCTGGGTGTGTGGTTGTGTAAATCGTTCACTATTGCGGCGAGCAAATCGTGAATCTTGATGGTATTGATTTCATCATGCTTCGTTACGGAGAACGGGTAGCGGGCCGACTCGTTAACGGCTTTATCGGCGAGTGTCTCGAGGTCGATGGCCGCCTGGGCTTCGTATTCGATAACGCCCCTGACGCCGATAAGGGCGGACACGGCATCGAAGAGTCGCCCCACGCTTGAGGTCAGCGGCGAGTTGATGCCCTGCTCTATCTGGCTCTGTATAATATCGATTTCCTCGGGGTCGATATTTTTCAGGAACGGTAGCTGCCGGTCCAGCTCTATACCGAGCGATAGCAGGTAGCCGATGGCCGTGCGGTACGGCTTTTTAATGGCCAGGGCACCGCCGGGTAGCGGCAGGTATTCTAAAAACGCCATTCGGTTGAACTGCCTGTAATCGGCCACCATGAATTCCCCACCCCAGATATGACCGTCG
>DAOVRI010000053.1 GCA_030628245.1 Dehalococcoidales bacterium | reverse complement strand
GATGCTGAAATTAAGGTAATTTTTTCTAATGATTTCTATCGTGAGTTTTCAAGTACGGAAGAGTTTAAAGAGTGGGTAAGAGAACGTTAAAGGCAATCTATATCTTGATTTTTCTTAAATAATACCTAACCAAATCCCCCCTCAGCCGTTATATATAGTGTAAGAAAAAACGGGCGGGAGGGCAGAAAAATGAAAGATAAATCGCTGGGAATATGGCTGATAGTGATGTTCGGGGTTTCCGGCGTGGCCGTCATCGCGCTGGCCTGGCTCTGGCCGACTTTACAATCGGATAGAATCGTGGCTACGCTTACCGGTCTGGTAGGAGTCGCCGTGGCGTTAATTCGCGCCCTCACGCTCAGGCAATCGCCCGAGGACAAACAGGTCACGGTAGAAGTCGAAAACAAGTCCTGATTATCATTCTTCCGGAAAACAACGGGGGGCGGGGTAATACCCGCTCCTTTTTTTATTACCCCAAATAGTGAGCTTCTCTCTGAATATGCTATAATTTAGCCATGAAAGTCTCGGAACTGGGAGAGTTCGGGCTGATAGACTTGCTGGCTAAAATGATTCCGGATTCTCAGGCAGAAAAGCCCGTCATCGGTATCGGCGATGACGCCGCTGCCTGGCACAGCGACGCCCCTGTCCAGCTGGCCACCGTCGATACTATGATACAGGGCGTCCATTTCTCGCTGGACACCGTTACCTGGAAAGAGCTTGGCTGGAAATCGCTGGCCATCAACCTCAGCGATATCGCCGCCATGGGCGGTACGCCGCAGTACGCGCTGGTGGCCCTGGCTCTGCCGGAGGACACGGAGGTGGAGGATGTCGCCGGACTTTACGAAGGCATGATTGAGCTGGCCGGGCAGTTCCGGGTAGGCATTATCGGCGGTAACGTCAGCCGGTCGCCGGTGGTCTCGATTACCATTACCGTTCTCGGCGACAGTTTGAGTAACGAAATACTGAAACGCTCCACCGCCAGACCCGGCGATACCATAGCGATTACCGGCTATCCGGGCAGCGCCGCGGCGGGACTGGAGATGCTCACGAAGAAGCTCCAGTTCGGGGCGGAGACGGCTACTTATTTACGAAGCGCTTTTATGCGCCCGAAGCCGCGCATAACGGAAGGCCAGTTATTATTGAAACTCGGAATAACGACAGCCATCGATACCAGCGACGGGCTTCTCGCCGACCTGCGTCATATCTGCGAAGCGAGTGGGGTCAGCGCGCGGGTGGATGTCGACCGCCTGCCGATTCACCCGGCCGTCAGCAATAATTTCGGGGAAAGAGCGCGGGAACTGGCTTTATCCGGCGGGGAGGACTACGAGCTTCTCTTTACGGGGAGCGCGGAGATTGTCGAACGCGTCAGGGCGCAAATGGAATACCCGGTAACCGCCATCGGCGAAATCACCGCCGGCGAGCCGGGCAAAATAAGCGTAGTTGACGCCGACGGCAATCCCGCCGAAATAAATAAGGCAGGATGGGAACACTTTTAATATCTCAGAACGGAGACGATGCCATGGTAGCTTTACCAAAAGTGACTCTTAATTCCGACCTGAACGAAGGATTTTGTTTCGGGTGCGGTGTGAATAACCCTATCGGACTAAAACTGAAATTCACCCGGGACGGCGACACGCTCCGTACTGAGTTCACGCCCGATAAAACCCATCAGGGGTGGCCGGGGCTCCTTCACGGCGGTATCCTGGGCTGTCTGCTGGACGAGGTGATGAGCAACGTCGCTTACGCCACGGGGCATACCTGCCTGACCGCCAGCATTACCATCAGACAGAGAAAGCCGGTAGAGGTGGAGGTGCCGCTGGTCATTACCGCCCGGATAACCCGGCAACGTAAAAAGCTCATCGAGACCGAAGGCCGGGTATGCCTGAAAGACGGCACGGTAATCGCCGAAAGCACGGCCAAGCAGTTCATCGCGGAGAATGAGGCGGGGAAGGCCGATAAAGTCAGAGAGAGCAAGAGCCATGTCTGAAAACAAACTTGAGGCGGTGCTCTGGGACCTGGACGGTGTTATTGCGGACACCGCCGACTACCACTACCAAGCCTGGCAGGATGTCTTCGGGCAAAGGGGGGTAAACTTCACCAGAGAAGACTTTATGCGACACTTCGGGCGGAGACACGATACGATTATCAGGTTCGCCCTCGGCGACAATGTCTCGCGCGAGGAATTCGACATAATTACCCGCGAAAAACAGGAAAAATATCGTCAGATAGTGGCCGACAATATCAAACCGTTACCCGGAGCCATAGACCTGATAAAATCGCTGAATAAAAAAAATATCAAAACGGCCATAGCTTCCTCGGCGCCCCTGGAAAACATCGAAATCATCATCCGGGGGCTGGGCATAGAGGACTGCTTCCAGGCTATAGCCTGGGGCACGGAAGTCCCCGAGGGCAAACCCAGCCCGCAGATTTTCCTGCTGGCGGCGAAAAAACTCGGGGTCAAACCCGGCAACTGCGTGGTCATCGAGGACGCTATCGCCGGGGTTTCCGCCGCCAAGAGGCCGGCATGAAATGTATCGCGGTTACCAACAGCCACCCCGGAAGCAGTCTCAGGAAGGCCAACCTTATCGTCAGTACGCTGGAGGCAGTCGACATCGACGATTTAAACGTGCTTTTCCAGTAAGCCGCGATAGGCTGTTGAATAGACAAAAATATTTAACAATGTCAGGAGTATAAAATGGAAAGGTCTCTGGTACTTATCAAGCCCGATGCCATGGAGAGAGGACTGGCCGGCGTCATTATCGGACGCCTTCAGGGAGAAGGCCTCAAGCTGGTAGCTCTCAAGATGCTCCACATGGACAGGGCACTGGCCGAACGTCACTATGCCATCCATAAAGATAAACCCTTCTATAAAGACCTGGTGGACTATATCATCTCCACCCCGATAGTGGCCGCCGTTTTTGAAGGCCGGGGAGTCGTGGAGAGAATCAGGGAATTAATGGGGGCCACCGACCCCACCAGGGCCGCGGCGGGAACGATACGTAAAGACTTCGGGCTGGACGTCCAGAGGAACTCGACACATGCCTCGGACTCACCGGAAAACGCGGAAAAGGAGATAAGCCTTTTCTTTAAGGAAAACGAGGTTTTCGACTAGACGAAGCAACTTACTGAATCCGCAGCACCGTTTTAGCTTCGTGCCAGAGCTCGTCGAGTTTATAGAAATCGCGCTCCGCGGCGCCGAAGACATGCACGATAACATCGCCGTAATCGAGCAGGAGCCACCCGGAGTCGATTGTGCCCTCATGGTGATGCGGCTTAATACCTTCCTTCTTCAGGCCCTGCTCGATTTCATCGTGGATGGTGCGAATCTGCCTTGCGCTGTCACCAGCACAGATAATAAAATAGTCCGCAAAACTGCACAGGTCGCGGACATCCAGCAAAACGATATTACTGGCCTGCTTGTCGCTGGCCACTTCGACAGTCTTACGGGCTACTTCTAATGCTTCCAGCCTTCAAATCTCCGCTAAAAATATTCGCCTTATTATTATATCACAGATAAACCGCCCTTATTCAGCTTTTCTCATCACCACGGTATCTGATATAGTAATGGTATCAAGTCATAGCTGTTACAATGCAGTTCAGAGGGGAGAACATACTGTAATGTCTAATTCAGTAGAAGTAAAAGAAGGTTTATGTTATATGTGCACGGATAGCTGCCCGACCAGAGTCCATGTCCGTGACGGGCGAGCTGTAAAGATTGAAATCGTCAACGATAAGGCGGCTTACTGTCCCCGATGGAAAGCCCAGCTGGACTTTGTCTACCACCCCGACCGCCTGCAATACCCCGTGAAACGCACCGGCAGGCGGGGGGAGGGTTCATGGCAGCGCATCTCGTGGGACGAGGCGCTGGATACCGTAGCTGCCAATCTGCAGGCTGCCAAAGATAAATACGGCCCGGAATCGGTGGTCTTCTGGGTCGCCTATACCAAAGAGCCCCGCCCCTATTTTCACCGGCTGACCCATGCCTTTGGCTCGCCCAACTACTGCACCGAGAGCAGCAGCTGTTTCTCCGGCACCTGGATAGCCGCCGAGCTGACCTGCGGCCCGGACTACGGCCTGCTCGCCGCGCAGAGCAATATGGCCGACCCGGCTTCCAGGTGTAATATGATATGGGGCACCAGTATACAGAACTCACACCCGCAGGTATGGCAGGAACATCTGGAAGCCCGGGAGAAGGGACTCAAGCTCATCGTGGTTGACCCCCGCGTCACTACTATTGCTTCCAGGGCCGATATACACCTGCAGCTACGGCCGGGCACCGATGGCGCCCTGGCACTGGGCATGATGAATGTCATCATCAACGAGAACCTGTATGATAAGGATTTCATCGAGAAATGGACAACAGGCTTCGACGGCCTTAGAAAGCTGGTTGAGGAATATCCTCCAGAGCGCGTGGAACAGATAACCCGGGTGCCCGGCGCCAAAATCAAGGAGGCAGCCATACTGTATGCCACCCGGAAACCGGCGAAAATTGCTATGGCCATCAATAGCACCACCCATCACGCTAACGGCGTGCAGAACCACCGGGCTATAATTTTACTCTCAGCCATAACGGGCAACATTGAAGTGGCCGGTGGCAACCGGTGGACGCCCCACGGTCAGCCGGTAAATGATATCACCCTGCACGAGCGGGTGATTGACATGCCGCCGGGTGTAGGGTCACAAAGGTTCCCGATATGGACAAAACGATACCGTGAGATGCAGTCCAACGCCATCGTCGACCAGATTGATAGCGGCCAGCCCTACCCCCTTAAGGCCCTATTCTCGGCGGGACTCAATATTCAGTTTTTCCCCAACTCTCACCACATGGCCGAGACCTTTAAAAAGCTCGATTTCATCGCCGTGACTGAATACTTCCAAACACCCGGCACACAGCTTGCCGATATCGTGCTGCCCATAGCGTCGTGGCTGGAGCGACACATACTCATAGCCGACCTCGGAGCCGAGAATGTAAAGCTGATAGAGCCGGCCATCGAGCCGATAGGTGAAAGCTGGCCCGAGTGGAAAATCTACTCGGAACTGGCTAAGAGACTGGGCTTGGGTGATGTATTCTGGGACGGCGACTTTGAGAAGTGCATCAACTATAAACTGGAACCGTTGAACATAACCTGCGAAGACCTGAAGCAGCATCCTGAAGGTATAAAGCGTCCACTGCCGGTAAGACCGGAGAAGTACTACGAAAAGGCAGGGTTTCTTACGCCATCCGGCAAGGTAGAAATCGCTTCTTCTATACTGGCGGAGCACGGCCTCGACCCACTGCCGGTTTACCAAGAGCCCGTGGAGAGCCCGGTAAGCCGACCCGACCTGGCCGAGGCTTATCCGCTGGTACTAACTTCAGGTGCCAGAGTGATAGCTTATACCCACTCGCAGTTTCGCAATATCGGCCAACTGCGCCGGCTCATGCCGGAGCCGCTGGTCGATATAAATCCAGCTGACGCCGAACCCCGCGGTATCCAGTCGAGCGATACGATAAAAATCAGTTCGCCCAGGGGCAGCATCAGGATGAAAGCCAACGTTACCGATACCATACTGGCCGGTGTCGTTTCCCTGCCGCACCAATGGCCCGACGAAGCCAATGCCAACCTGCTGGTCGATGACCGCACCCTCGACCCGATTTCGGGGTTTCTCCCCTGCAAGTCGCAACTGTGCCAGGTTAGTAAATTATGAAGCACGGCTAAAAACCGCCTAATTCTTGCCCCACGGATACAGGCCGATACTAAGGGTTAACTTACAATTAAATTGAGGGTTAACCCTTATTTTTAAAGAGAAACGCACGCTGGCCTTTGCCATGCGGAAGATTTATACTGGAACAGGATTAAACGTAACTACTGTTTAAAGGAACGGGTATCACATGCCCACCAGGCCTCTCCTAAAAGCGCTGACCGAAGCCGGCATCGGCTCCCGCCGCCGCATGGCCGACACCATCAAGCAGGGCAGGGTTGAAGTCAACGGGGAAACAGCCGAATCATTCAACCACCCGGTGAACGTGGCGAAAGACCGCGTCTCCGTCAACGGGCAGGCGGTCAACCTCAGACCCGATGAGATAATCTGCCTGATGCTCAACAAGCCGGGAGATACCGTCTCTACCGTCAGCGATGAGAAAGGGCGCCGCACCGTCCTGGATATCCTGCCCCCGAAATACCGCAAACTCAGGCTTTACCCGGTGGGCCGACTGGATAAAGACACCACCGGCCTGCTCCTGCTCACCAACGACGGCGACCTCACCTACCGGCTGACCCACCCCAGGTTCGAGCATGAAAAAGAGTATCTGTCCTATATCAAGGACAGCCTTAAACAGAATGAAATTAAAAAACTGGAACAGGGCGTCCTGCTGGAGGACGGCATGACCCACCCGGCCTCGGTAAAAACAGACTCTTCATCGCCGCCGTTCAACTACAGCATTACCATCCACGAGGGCAGGAAACGGCAGGTACGCCGCATGTTCGAAAGACTGGGACACCCCGTCCTGGCCCTGAAACGCGTCCGTATCGGCGGGCTGACCCTGGGTAGCCTTAAAGAGGGAGAGGTACGGCGGCTGAACCCGCAGGAGATAAAAGCGCTGCTGGACACCTAACCTGCCCTTTTCAAAACTGACGCAGGTCTGTTATACTGGACTTATTCCAGAATGACAACTCCATTGACCATGCACACGATAATTGAACGAGCCAGAAACGAAGGCAGGGTTGTCCTGACCGAGGTAGAGTCCAAGGAACTTCTCGGGCAGTCGGGTATAAGCGTCATTGACACCGGACTGGCCGCATCACGGTCGGAGGCGGTCGCTATCAGCCAGCAACTCGGCTTCCCCGTGGTATTGAAAATAGCCTCACCGGATATCGTCCACAAGAGCGACGCCGGTGGCGTCCGACTGGAACTGGAAAACCCGGGGCAGGTAGAACGGGCCTATGATGAAATCCTGAGAGATACCGTCCAGAAGCACCCCGGGGCAAGCGTGCAGGGGGTATCCGTGCAGAAGATGGCCACCCCGGGCGTAGAGGTAATCATCGGCATGTCCCAGGACGTCCAGTTCGGCCCGGTGCTTATGTTCGGCCTCGGTGGGGTCTGGGTCGAAATCCTCGAGGATGTCTCCCTGCGGGTAATTCCCGTCACCCGGCGGGACGTCCGCGAGATGGTAAAAGAGATAAAGGGTTACCGGATGCTGACGGGTTACCGGGGCCTGCCGCCCGTCGACGAATCGAAGCTGGAAGACATGCTGCTGGCGGTCGCCGACTTCGCGACACAATACCCGATGGTCAAAGAGTTGGACCTCAACCCCGTTATCGCTTACAGCGACCGCGCCATTGTCGTGGATGCCAGAGTGGTGCTGGAAGATACAGAATAGAAAGGTAGCACTAAGAGAGCCGATGAGCCTGAAATTTATACTTGAGAACGCGGCCAGGCATTTCGCCGATAAAGCGGCCGTTGTTATAGGCGAGCGCCGGGTCTCCTTCGCCCGGCTCGACGAGGACTCCAACCGGGTCGCCCATGCCCTGATAGCAATGGGGGTGAAAAAGGGCGACCGCGTGGCCATGATACAGGCCAGCAACCCGGAGTTTGTATCTGTCTTCTTCGGGATAATGAAGGCCGGCGTCATCGCCGTTCCGCTCGACTCCCGGTACACCGCCGACGAGCTGGTCAGCCTGTTTAACGACTGCCGTCCCAGGGTGCTGGCCGTCGAGAACCCGCCCCTGGAATCGCTCTTGCCCGCCCTGTCCCGCTTCGACTCCATAGAGCACGTTGTTACCTTCGACCCCGAATATGCGAGTCAATTTACCGACTACCGGGAAATCCTAACAAAAAATCCGGCATCCAGCGTCGATGTGCCCGTAGACATGGATGATATCGCCATCATATCCTACACCGGAGGGCCTACGCAGAACCCGCATGGCGTCGCCCTGTCCCATCAAAGCGTCCGCACCGAGGCCATCAACTCCGCTGAGGTATTCCAGCAGACCGATAAAGACGTGCTGATGCAGTTCGCCCTGCCCATGTACCACCAGTTCGGCCTGACCTCCGTGCTATTGGCTTCGATATACAAAGGCGGCACCGTGGTGGTGGTGCCGGGAACGGGGCGCTCTATCGATAGCTTCATGGAAACCGTAGAAAGAGAAAAAGGCACGATATACATGGGCGTCCCCTATATCTACTCCCTGATGATAAACGTCGCCCGGCACGAGGGTATCAGGCACGATTTAAGCTCGCTGCGAATCTGTGTCAGCGGCGGCGCCCCTCTGGAACCCGTGATTATCAACATGTTCATGGAATACTACGGGAAGAAAATCATCGATATCTGGGGCCAGACCGAGACCGTCTCCCAGGCTACCGTATCGCCCATCGACGGCTCCGGAAAAATCGGCTCGTCGGGCAAGCCGATGCCCTGCTGGGAGATAAAGATATTCGATGATAACGACAGCGAGTTGTCCCCCGGACAGGAAGGAGAAATAGTCGCCCGGGGGCCGGTAATGACCGGCTTTTACAACAAGCCCGAGGCCACCGCGAAAATCATAAGAAACAGCTGGCTGCATACCGGCGATATCGGCTGGATGGACGAAGACGGCTTTCTTTTCATTACCGGTCGCAAGAGAAGAATGATTATCCTGAAGGGCCAGAATATTTTCCCCGACGATATCGAAGAAGTCCTGGCGGCTCACCCCAAGATAGCTGAAGTCAGAGTCATCGGCGTCGCGGATATCGTACGCGGTGAAACGGTCAAAGCCCTGGTGCGTTTGAAGTCGGGGGAAACGGTCACCGAACAGGAAATTCGGCAGTACTGCCAGGGACGCATGGCCGACTACAAGCTGCCCAGGGACATTGAGTTTGTGGATACCATACCCGGGGTAATACCGAACTGGACCCGCCCGAAGAGTGTGAAAGCGGCCAACATCAGGTTAGAAGGAACAGGCTAGAGTTCCAGACCACGATTATCCCGTAACCCGCCACCGCAATCCAGGTAGCGATTACCGCCACTCTGGGGAATCGTTTATAAATATCCCACAGGATAAAAGCGCACAGCAAGGCGCCGACCACCTTCAGAATCATGAAGCCGATATCTCCCACCAGGGGCTGTAAGAATGGATTGCCTTCCCGCGCCAGTCCCCCATCGAGGAGTAGCTCCGTCAGCAGGCCGTCCAGGATGACGAACGCCACCAGTGTGACCAGAAGGTATTTCATCTTATTTCTGCTAGCTGGCGAAAATATCTTCATAACAATATATTATCCCGAGAGATTTTTATACGCTCCATTAGCTAAACAATAACCTTCAGTACCGACGGCAGGATACGGAAACGCGCCGGCACCTGCCCCAGCAGTTCGCCGTCAGCCTGCAGCTGCATCGGCTTTGCCGACCGTATCTCGATTTCCTTCGCCTTCTTCATGGTTACCTTAGGATGAGTCAGGTGAGTGCCTTTATATATGCGCGGTAACGACCAGAGAAGGTCGGGCTTACTCATGTCGCCGATTATCATTACATCGAAATAGCCGTCGTTAATGCTGGCATCGGGCGCGGTGAACATACCCCCGCCACCGTACCTGCCGTTGTTCATAACCACCGTGCAGACCCGCATATCTACCGCTTCGCCATCCACCACAAGCGATATATCCCGGTTCCTGTAGGACATCAGGGTGGCGAGCAACCCCGCCAGGTAAGAAGGCAGGCTGCCCAGCGCTTTAAATTGCTGTGTGGTGCGCTGCACTATTTCGGCATCGAAGCCCATGCCGGCGAAGTTGACAAAAAGTCGCTCCGCCCTTTGACCGTCACTGACATATTCGATGACGCCGAGGTCGACGGTGAGCTTTTTCGGCTGCAGAAAACACCGGCAGGCCTCTTCATATCTTCGCGGGACGCCGATGGTACGGATATAATCGCCGCCGGTCCCCGTACTGACGATACCCAGCAGGGCATCCTTGATATTCCCGGCGGCATACAGTCCGTTGACAATCTCGTTGATGGTGCCGTCACCGCCGACGGATACCACCATATCGTAGCCGTCAGCCGCCGCAGCCTTAGCCAGCTCGATGGCATGTCCGGGGGCCTCGGTGATATCATGCTCGAAACGCAGGCCCTGCCCCTTGAACAGGCCCATTATCTGCGGCCATAGCCGGGCTGTCCTGCCGGCGCCGGCTGTCGGATTCACGATAACCTTAGCGTATATTGAACTCAATATAATCCTGCGCTCGTGAGTTACAGATATCTTTTAAGTATTTGCCAAGAGTATACCATAATATGTAATGGTGTAACATTAAGAAAACATTAATTTAAGATAAAGAATTCATATATATTTTAGCTCCACTCGGCGGCCCCGGCCCAGACGCGCGTCATCTCCTGCGCTAAAAGCCTGTGCTCCGTCTTATCCAGG
>DAOVRI010000091.1 GCA_030628245.1 Dehalococcoidales bacterium | reverse complement strand
GACCGATAACCTCTACCCCGATTTCATGGAGAGGCCCCCGGACAAACCGGCGGTACGTTTCAACACGGTGGAACCCGGCCGTACGGAGTCAGTCGCCGGATATACGGTACTGCCGGTGCCGGTTAATCACGCTGTGCCCACCGTCGGCTACGAGGTTACCTCCGCCGACGGTAAAAAAGTATTTTACACGTCCGATACCGGGCCGGGACTGGCCGACTGCTGGCGGCAGGTATCACCGCACCTGCTCATCATCGAGGTTACCGCGCTTAACAAGTACGATGATTTCGCCCGCGAATCGGGGCACCTCACCCCGGCCCTGCTCCAGCTGGAGATGGAAAGCTTCCGAAAGCTGAAAGGTTACCTGCCGCAGGTAGTCACGGTGCACATGAACCCCCTGGACGAGAAGGGAATAAAAGCTGAAATCGCCGTGGCCGCCGGGGCATTAAATACGACCATCCAACTCGGTTACGAGGGGATGCGTATAGAGATATAGACATAAGTGAAAAAGGGAGTTCAAGAGGGGCTAAGCCCCTCTTCCAAAAAATTCCCCCTCTCCTCTCGCCTGCCAAAGAACTTGTTCGGCGAGCAGGTCATCCTACCTCGTAAGGAGAGGGGGAAATAGGGGGTGAGGTTAATAAATAACTCTTTGCGGGATGAACCCGTCAGCGGGATACGGTTTATCGTCGACCATAACGTGGGCAAGCTGGCCAAATGGCTCAGGATGATGGGCTATGACAGCCTGTTCTTCAATGGCGATGATGATTCTCAGATGGTCAGGCAGGCCCTGGCCGAGGGCAGGATAATACTGACGCGGGACACCGGGATTATGAAGAGGCGGGTTGTTAACAACGGGCGACTCAAGGCGGTATTGATTGAGAGCGAAGAGCCGGAGCGGCAGATGCGGCAGCTTATGACCGCCCTGGACCTGAAGGAAGACCTGCGTCCTTTCACACTCTGCCTGGAGTGCAACCACCCGCTGGTCGAGAGAAGCCATGAAGAGGTAAAAGACCGCGTGCCGCCCTACGTTTATAAAACGCAGACCCAGTACATGGAGTGCTCGGCCTGCCGCCGCATCTACTGGCGGGGTACTCACTGGGAGGCTATGACGCGGAAACTGGAAAAACTGGCCGGCATGAATGACAATTAATTACAGCGAGGAGGCATCATTATGAATGTTTACGAAACAGCCATAAAAAGGCGGTCGATAAGACGCTTCAAGGATAAGCCCGTGCCTTATGAAGTGCTGGAGAAGTGCCTGGACGCCGGCCGGCTGGCGCCGTGCGGGCGCAACCATCAGGTATGCGAGTATATCGTCATTAACGATGCCGAAGTGCTGCCCGGGGTATTCGAGAATATCGGAGGCTCGGTAAAGCTGCCCCCCGAAAAAGGAGGCCCGCGACCCGAGAATACGCCTAAAGCCTACGTTATCATCCTGATAAACAAGTCGTGGGAAGGCGATGCCAACCGCCGGAGAATCTCTCTCTATGACGTCGGCCTGGCGGCGGAGAACATCATACTGGTCGCCTATGAACAGGGAATCGGCGCCTGCCCGATACTAATGTTTAACGAAAACAACCTGAAGCCTGTTCTTAATATACCGGATGAATATGACATGGCCCTGGTAATTGCCATGGGTTACCCGGACGAGAGCCCGGTAGCCGAGGTGGCTACCGACTCCGTAGAAGGCTGGCTGGACGATAATCTGGTGCGCCATATTCCCAAGAGAAGGCTGGAGGATATTGTACACCGTAACAGGTTTTAGTATCAAACGTATTGACCGAAGCTCAATATATTGCTACACTCATTTAAACGGGAGATTGGATACTCACTTATGAAAATCGTAACCGCCGAGCAGATGAGGCAGATTGACCGGGAGTGCATTAAACTGGGCACGCCCGCCAGTATGCTCATGGAGAACGCCGGTAAAGCCGTGGCCGAAGAGACCCGGGCTGTCCTGGGCGTTATGAATCAACAGCATATCCTGTGCCTGGTAGGCGCGGGGAATAACGGCGGGGACGGGCTGGTGGCCGCGCGCTACCTTCACGAATGGGGTTCTAAAGTCAACGTTTACCTCTGCAGCCAGAGACCACCCGATGACAGCAACCTCAAGCTGGTGCAGGAACGCGGCATCACCTGTATTGAAGCCGCCAATGATAAAAACCTGAAAAAGTTCGACGACCTGCTGGCATCGGCCAGTTGCGTCATCGATGCGCTGCTGGGTACGGGGAAGATGCGCCCGCTCGAAGGCGTCTTCCGGCAGGTACTGGAAAAGGCGAGCGCAACACGGAATAAACGCAAGCTCACCGTTATAGCGGTCGATTTACCATCGGGGATGGATGCCGATACCGGCGCCATCGACCCCGCCTGCCTCCATGCCGATACTACGGTCACGATGGCTTTCCCCAAGCTGGGCATGTTCAGTTTCCCCGGCGCGGAAAGAGTCGGCAAGCTGAAAATAGCCGACATCGGTATTCCGCCGAAGCTCTCGGCATCCGTCATGACCGAGCTCCTTACCAGCGAGTGGGCCGGAGCCACTCTACCGGCACGCCCGCTTAACGCCAACAAGGGGACGTTCGGCAGGGTGCTGGTCGCCGCCGGCTCAATCAACTACATCGGCTCGGCCTATCTGGCCTGCAGCGGCGCCATGCGGGTGGGAGCGGGACTGGTAACGTTAGCTACGGCCAACAGCCTGCAACCCATCCTGGCCTCCAAGCTGACGGAGGCAACTTTCCTGCCGCTGCCTGAGTCCCAACCCGGCATCATATCGGCCGAGGCAGCCGATGTTATAAAGCAGCAGTGCCGTCAGTATAAGGTGCTTCTCCTCGGCTGCGGCTTGGGGCAGAACCCGCCCACCGCGGAATTCGTCATCTCCCTGCTCTCGAAGAAGGAATTACCGGCACTGGTACTCGATGCCGACGCCCTCAACATACTGGCCAAAACACCCGACTGGTGGGAACGGTTACCCGGTGATGCTATACTTACCCCACACCCCGGCGAGATGTCCCGACTATGCGGACTTTCGATTGACGAGATACAATCGGAGCGTATCGGCGTAGCCGGAAAATTCGCGGTGGAATGGAACAAGACCATCGTCTTAAAAGGGGCCTATAATGTAATTGCCAGTCCCGACGGCTACTGCCGGGTCAGCCCGTTTGCCAATCCCGGACTGGCCACGGCGGGGACCGGCGACGTACTGACCGGCATTATAGCGGGCATGGTGGCCCAGGGGCTTTCGCTTGCCGATGCCGCCTGCCTGGGTGTGTGCGTGGGCGATGAAGCCGGCGAGATAATCAGGAACGTTCTTGGCGACGCGGGTATGATTGCTTCCGACCTGCTGACGGCTCTGCCGGTCGCTATAAAACAATTGAAAACCACAACCATTGGTAGTGAAAGTTGAGGGAAATGCCATGTTGTTAGCTATAGACATAGGTAACACCAATATTACCGTGGGCATGTTTAAAGACGATGAACTCAAGGCTACCTGGCGTATCGCTACCGGCGTTCACCGCATGCCGGATGAGTACGCCGTAATACTGCTTAATCTGCTGCGCCACCGGGGCGTGGACGTTGCCGATGTCACCAAGGGAGCGGTGAGCTGTGTTGTACCGCCTCTGTTGACCACGTTCAATGAGCTGTTTGAAAAATACTTCAATATACAACCGCTGGTTGTCGGACCCGGTGTCAAGACCGGGATACGCATCCGCATGGACAACCCGAGAGAGGTAGGCGGCGACCGTATTTCCAACACGGCGGGCGCCCTCAGCCTCTACAGCGGGCCGATAATCGTGGTGGCTATGGGTACGGCGACCGCATTCGATACAATCTCCAAGGAAGGCGATTACCTCGGCGGGGCTGTCGCCCCGGGTCTAGCCATTGCCGCCGAAGCCCTGTACACCCACACCGCGGCTCTCCCCAGGGTGGAACTGGTCCCTCCCAAGCGGGCCATCGGCACCAATACCCTGACCGCCATGCAATCCGGCATCATATTCGGCTATGCCGGGCTTATCGACGGCATCGTGACACGGATTCAAAAGGAACTGGGAGAAAAAGCAACCGTCGTGGCCACCGGAGGCTACGCCAGCATCATCGCCAAAGAAACCAAGACGATTAATCACGTTAATCCCGATTTAACGCTCATCGGAATAAAAGCCATCCACGCCATGAACCAGGCCTAGTCGGCCAGGGAGATAACCATGTTGAAGAATAAGACCATAGTTCTGGGCATCACCGGAGGCATCGCCGCTTACAAGGCGGCGGATATCGCCAGCAAGCTGACTCAGGCAGGAGCCGGGGTCGATACCGTCATGACCGAGTCGGCTACGAAATTCATCACCGCGCTGACCCTGCGTAATATTACGGGAAGGCCGGTGGTGACCGACATGTACGAGCTGGCCTCCGAGTACAACGAGGAGCACATAGCCCTGGCCGAGGCGGCCGACGTGGTGCTCATCGCTCCGGCTACCGCCAATACCATCGCCAGGCTGGCGGCGGGAATCGCCGATAATATGCTCGGCTGTGTGGTGCTGGCGACCGAGGCGCCAGTAATCATCGCGCCGGCCATGAACGACGTGATGTACAAGAACTCCATCACGCAGGAAAACCTGTCGAAGCTGAAGGCAAGGGGCTTCACGATTATCGAACCCGAGTACGGTCGCCTGGCCTCCGGCAAGATGGGTCAGGGACGCCTGCCCGAGACCGCCAGGATAATCGAGGTTATCGAGAAGGCTCTGAGTGACTAAGGAAGATTTAACCGGCAAAAACGTCGTGGTGACGGCCGGCGGCACCCGGGAACCCATTGACCCGGTAAGATACATAGGAAATCGCTCATCCGGTAAAATGGGATACGCCGTGGCCGAAGCAGCGCGGGACCGCGGCGCTACGGTCATACTGGTGACCGCCCCAACCGCAATACCCATACCGGGAGGCATGGAAGTCATCCATATACGGACAGTCGCCGAGTTGAAGGAAGCCGTTACCAGAGCAGTAAAAGGGGCCGATGCCCTGATTATGGCCGCCGCCGTATCCGACTTCCGCGTAGCCAGGCCGGCGGACAGTAAAATTAAGAAACAGGGCGGGAAGCTGATACTGGAACTGGTGGAAACCGAGGACTTCCTGCCGGGACTTCCTGCCGATTTTAAAAAGATAGGCTTCGCCGCCGAAAGCGAGGACCTGGTGGCGAACGCCACGAACAAGCTGAGGAAGAAACGGCTGGACATGATAGTCGCCAACGACATCACGGCACCCGACAGCGGCTTCGAAGTGGATACCAATAGAGTGACCCTGATTGATAAGAATGGGAATGTAGAGGAACTGCCCCTGATGAGCAAGAGGGAGGTAGCGGACAGGGTGCTGGACAGGGTGGCGGGGATGCTGGGTGGTAAAGGTGGGAGGTGAGCATATGACAGACATATCATGGCAGTTGGAGTCATTCTGCGAAAGGTGCATAATCAACTTAGGAACAGCACTCGACATAGAAATCAGAGACGGAAACGAATATGAAGCGGGCCTTAATATGGCACTCGATACTATTTCTGAAATGAGAACCCCTGACGCCATTGGCGGAGTCCCCCAAAAGGACAGACCACAAATGCTAGCCGAAGTAAAGCGATATGCCGAAGCAGCGGGCATTCCTTACAACAAGCTATCACCGCTGAACCAATTCATAGTGGCAATCCCACCTTATGTATTCTACTGTCTTGAGAAATACTTACCGGATGAGCCCGAGCTAAGAGAAGAAGCAAGGCGCCTAATGAATACTAGGGGTTTTCCACGCTATCTACAAGAGAACTTGGGCCACTCAATTTCCCAGACAATTGGAGGTGCTTTCTATAGACCGAAGGTGCCTGGGTTTTTGGCGCGTTTGTTTGGCTTCGGGCGCCACGATTAACTTTGAGTTAGACCTATGAACCCGGTTAGGAGAGGTTAAGGAAGCCCCTCTCTGAAATCTGCTCTCTCCTAGAAGTATAGTCGTGCAAAATTTAGTTAGTAAAAGCTATAATGGGGGATAAGCATCAGCGAATGGCTCTCGGAGGTGGTCATGGATATCTGGAATATCTTTCAGGCGCTTGAAGGGGACACATTATATACACTGGACCCGACGCGTTCGCGCCCATTTACTATCGAAAGGGTCAACGACCGAGGTGTTTCTCTGCGGACAGTAGGCGGAAGTCACGTATACATTAGCCGGGAGAGGATACTAGACTGCTGGTCTATGCTCATTCGTGAGCAGGAGGTCAGCCTGAATATTGATATGCACGTGAGTTTGGGCCTGGGACGCGCCGCTTCATATGTGGCAGCTATATTCGCTCGTGCCCCTGGCATAATCATCCACACAAAGCCTATTGTACTGAAATACCGTTAGCCCTTTAGACGTTGATTTTAATTCGGCAGACTTCTGCACATCCCTACTAGAGGGAGGTCGGGGGGGGTGAGGTTCTAAAACAACTTCAAATTCTAGAAAGAGAAAACCATGGCGAAAACACCAGAAATTGAACAGGAAATGCCCAAGGCGTACGAGCCGGGTAAGGTCGAGCAGAAGTGGTACGACTTCTGGATGGAGAAGGGTTACTTTAAGCCCAGAATAGACCCGGACAAAGAGCCCTTCGTTATCATCATGCCGCCGCCCAATGTCACCGGCGAGCTTCATCTCGGCCATGCCCTGGAAAGCGCTCTGCAGGACATCATGACGCGCTGGCACCGCATGAAGGGCGAGCCCACCCTCTGGCTACCCGGCGTCGACCATGCCAGCATTGCGGCCCAGGTTGTGGTGGAGAGAGAGCTGGCCAAAGAGG
>DAOVRI010000127.1 GCA_030628245.1 Dehalococcoidales bacterium | reverse complement strand
ACGGCCGTTCTGGCTGATGTCATCCTGCCGGCGGCGGCCTTTGCCGAGAAAGACGGCACCTACACCAGTACCGAGAGGCGGGTGCAAAAACTCAGGAAAGCCATCACCCCACCCGGCGAAGCCAAACCTGACTGGGAAATTATTTCCCTGCTGGCTGGCAGGATGGGGTACCCGTTTGCTTACCAGAGCACCGCAGATATAAATGAGGAAATGACATCACTTACCCCCATTTACGGTGGTATGCACTATGACCGGCTGGAGGGTTACGGGTTGCAATGGCCCTGCACAGACAGGGAGCACCCCGGCACCCCTACCCTTCATCAAGGCAAGTTCACCCGTGGCCTGGGCAAGTTCCATGCTGTTGAATACAGACCCCCGGCGGAATCGGTTTCTACCGACTATCCTCTTATTCTCACGACGGGCCGAATACTGGAGCACTGGCACACGGGCAGCATGAGCCGGAGAACCCGGGTGTTGCACGACCTCCAGCCCAACGGTGCCGTTGACATACACCCTGCCGATGCGCTGAAGCTCGGCATCATGGATGGTGACCTCATAAGCATAGCTTCGGAGCGAGGTAAGATAGAAACGCCGGTTAATATTACCGATAAAACCTCCCCCGGGCTGGCCTTCATGGCTTTCCACTGGAAGGAGTCACCGGCTAACGTGCTGACCAATTCAGCGCTGGACCCGGTAGCCAAGATACCGGAGTTCAAAGTCTCGGCCGTCAAAGCGGTACTGGCGGTATTAGACAGGGCTACTCAGGACAACGCCTTTTTTGCCCGACTGGCCGAGAACCCTGCTGGAGCACTGGAAGAATATGATTTGACTGCGGAAGAGAAAATGGCCATCGCCAGCGGGGACATTCGCAAGATAGAATCATGGGTCGGTAAGCTGGATGAGCGGCTGAAGAAGTGGCTTATTGCCAGACTGGCACAGGAAAAATGGTAACCAGTACTTGAAAGCAGGGTCATAATATTCACAATATAATATTTAGGTATTTATCATTTCTCGCGCTTATCTCGGTTGCGCTCATTACGGGAATAATCCGGATTTAGGATTTGAGGGTGGAACAGCAAGTACAGTATTGAGCCGAAGCAAGGAATTATTAGTATTACTATCGCCCATGGCGGCTTGCGCCCCCCGAATACCCTTTTCCTGTATGCTAGGTCATGCAGCATGACTCCAGCCAGTATCCAATGAACTATACCAAAAAGGACAATCCTCAGGATCCATTCCAGAGTCATGTTGCTTACTCCGCTGGATTTTCTTACCGTTGCACTATATTCGCATTATATATCATACGGAAAAGCCAAACGAACTGCGCAGATGAGCCCAATAAGTTCCAATTTTAGATTTTCTTGCGCTGTGTGATGTCCCTGAATATAGAAATCTGACAAACTGTACCGTCGGCATCAACGTAGGGTGCCGCCACTATTTCGTAGATTTTGCCATCTGGAAAGCTGCATTCCCACCTATTAATTTCCTCATTATTAATTACGTCTGGTATATGGCATTCCTGCTGACACGGGGCGTCAAGATTACGCAGGTGTTTGTAGCAGGTGAGGCCGGTACCCTCACCGAAAAACTCCACCATTTTTGTATTCATGAACCGTATCCTGTAATCCGGACCGGTGATTACGATGCCGTCTGCCATTCCATCCACGATTTTTAACAGCTTGTCTCTCTTGATGGTTAACATGGCTTCCAGCTGCTGGGACCTTATCGTCTGATTTCGTATGGTTCCGACGAGGGCACCGATTACGCCGGCGAAGATGACGAAAAGCATCATCCTGAGCAACGGGTCGGGATAGAGGGATATGAAGAAAGCGCGTGGTAAGAAGATAACGAAGGCAACTATGGTAACAATCAGCGCTCCCTTGACTCTGGCGGTATAACCGGCATAGACTATGGGAGCCAGAAACAACAGGCGATGTATGTCGTGCACGCCGTAAAAGAAGTTACTGCGTAAGGCATCCCACGCTGCCCAGTCTACTAATTCTCCGAAATAGTAGAATAGAGTACAGAATACCAGGAGCAGGGGCATGATGAACGGCCTGAAAGTAACCTTATTCATAATTTCACTCTGATGGCTTTTATGTTTTTGGCGTTATGCTTCTCAACTCCTGAACAATCATTTCAACACAAAGAGGGATCGCCTCGGTCACTTCAGGCGTACATTCCTCACCAAAACAGCTTGTATCTGCCACCTCAACAGCAAAGATATCGATCTGAGATGGCAGAGCCAGACCAAGCTTATTGCCAAGCTCAAGTGCGGTAGCGAAATTAACATCATGGGGCGAGGCAGCGTGCCTGGTCGCATTAAAAGCCCCCAGGTCAAGCCGGTATATTTGACCCGGCGTGCCTTCACCAGTCTGGATGGCATCGATAATAATGACTTTATCATAGCGAGTCAGCAGGTCCAGGAAATCCAGTCCGGCAATACTGGCTTCCAGTACATCTACTTCCGGCTCTTGAAGTCTTTCTTTTAGAGCCATCGCCACATGGCAGCCAACACCATCATCACGTAAAATCGGATTACCGAGTCCTAAAATGAGTGTTTTAATGTTATCATTTCTCATAAATCTATAATCGACTGAACCGTTCGATAACTTCTCTCTTATAATTGTAAATGACTACCTCGAGCGGCATCTGTCCCGGCAGGGCATGAGTAGCACAGGCCATACAGGGGTCATAGGCACGAAATGCCATCTCCACCATATTTAGCAGTCCTTCTGATGCTACCTGACCCTTCTTAATCAAACTCTGGGCTGCCCTCCTGACCGACATATTCATCGCCGGGTTATTCATTACCGTAGCGACAATCAGGTTCACCTTCTCAATAATACCCCTATCATCGGTTTGATAGTGATGTATCAGGACACCACGAGGAGCTTCGATAACACCGACTCCCTCATCGGGAGTGGCGGTTGGGATGGTTCTAACCTCAGGACTGGTAATCTCATTATCCTGGCAGAGCTCCAGGAGACGCTCGGCGGCGTATAATATCTCAATTAGCCTTGCCCAGTGGAACGCCAGTGTCGCGTGCACCGGCTTGCCCCCTAATGTCTCAAACATCCTCTCATACTCGGCTTGAGCGAGAGGCGTTGCCATGCCCTCAGCCACGTTTAGTCGGGCCAGCGAGTTCACCCGAAAAACCCCGCTGTCCTTGCCGTCTACCAGCCCCTTCCAGCCGACCTTTTTCAAAAAGGGGAATTTTAGATAAGACCAGGGCTCAGTGTGCTCAGCTATATGGTCGAGGTATTCATCTGGTTTGAATTTGGCGACCTCTTTACCTGACGGGTCAACCACGCGGAGGTCGCCTTCGTAGAAGTTCACCTTGTTGTCGCCATCAACCATGCCCATGTAGTGACTATTCATAGTATAGATGTCACCGGTTATCAGTTCTAAGTATTCCTTGTTAGCCAGTACGAGGTCGTCGAACAGTTTAAGGCCGAATTTGCCGAATTCTACCAGTGATTTGGCTTTCTCCTCGAAGTCTTTCCGGTCCTCTCCGGTAATTGGTTTGCTCATGCCTCCCGGCAAACCGCAGACAGGATGAGTCGCCTTACCCCCGATAACCGCCTGAATATCCTGGGCATAAGCACGATGTTTTATTACTTCACCGCCGACTTCCAGCCCCACCTTAGCTACTAACCCCAGAATGTTCCTCTCGGCAGGGTCACTCATAGGTCCCAGGACAAAGTCGGGGGCAGCCAGGGTATAGAAGTGCGCAACGTGGGAGTGAATCATATGGGCGCAGTAGAATAATTCCCTCAATTTCCTGGCGGCTGGCGGAGGGTCCACATGGTAAACAGCGTCAGTAGCTTTAGTAGATGCTATGTGGTGGGCACCGGGGCAGACCCCGCAGATTCGAGTGACTATCCGGGGCATCTCCTCAACCGGTCTTCCCTCGCAGAATTTCTCAAAACCGCGAAGCTCAGGTATCTGGAGATAAGCGTTCTCGACATCCCCCTCATCATTGAGGAATATCTCTATCTTGCCATGTCCCTCAAGCCTGGTTATCGGGTCAATAGTAATTTTTTTCACTCTATGCCCTCCTTCTGAGGCTGTTAGAGGCGTTTTCTCTTTAGCATTGAATCCGCCAATCCGAATCTATAAAAAGTACCGGCCGGGTCGAGCACCTCATCTACCATCCTGGCAATCTCCTCTTCGCTATCGCCTTGATAGATAGAGGCGATAGCACTGACCAGCTTGGCACCCTGGTCAACTACCCCCGGTGGTGGCCCGAAGCAGCCGCGGCAGGGCATATTGGCTTCAATACAGCGTAAACCACAGCCACCACGTGTAACGGGACCACAACAGATTATGCCCTGCTCCAGCAGGCATTTCTCGGGGTCAGGGATAATCTCGTGGGGTCGGTAAAGCCTGGTTATCTTCTTTTCCTCTTTAACACGTTTACACTCGTCGCAAAGCGTCTTGTCTGAAGCAATCACCGAGCCTACTGGAGGTAACTGACCACTGGCGAAGAGGTCTACCACCTTCAGGATAAGGTCTACCGGCGGCGGGCAGCCGGGGACGAAGTATTCCACATCGACTACCTGTGCCAGCGTCAGCACCGTGTCGAATAATTCGGGCAGTTCCAGCTCGCCCTCAGGAACCTTGGTCAGGGTCTGGGGAAAAGTACCATCAGCATTGGCGTTTGACGGCGCTTCAATGTAAGCCCGCTGGAATATTCCATCACGGTTGGTAAAATTGGCCAGCGCCGGTATACCGCCGAAGCAGGCACAGGCGCCGAAGGCTACCATCACCTTGGACTTATCACGGAGCAGCCTGGCAATCTCTGCCTGCTCGGTGCTTCTGACAGCTCCGTTGAAGAGGCATAAATCAATGCTCTTGTCTTCCATAGCCCTGACGTGGTGGTATTTGAAATCCACGGCGATTGGCCAGAACACTATGTCGACCAGGTTGGCAATATCCAGTATCTTCTCATTGGTATCGAGGACAGCCACATCGCAGCCGCCGCAGGAAGCCGCCCAGTACAGAGCCAGTTTTGGTTTAGCCATTGTCACCACCTCCGTTACGATTAAAAGGTCCCAGTTGCCTTATTTTTTCCGTCATCTCATTAACGATGGTGGCAAAGCGGTCTCCCTCTGATGCTGATACCCAGTTCAAACGTACCCGCTCGTCTTCAATCCCAAGCTGGGAGAGCATTTTCTTCAGCAGGGGTATGCGGCGGGCTGTCTTCTTATTACCATCCAGGTAATGACATTCACCGATATGTCAGCCGCAGACGAGGACGCCGTCAGCCCCCTTTTCAAAGGCTTT
>DAOVRI010000010.1 GCA_030628245.1 Dehalococcoidales bacterium | reverse complement strand
GTCCTCTTCCATCCACATGTGGCCGCCGCCCCCGCCGCAGCAGAAGCTGTTTGACCGGCAGCGGCCGAGTTCCACACTATTAATTCCTTTGATAGCCCTCAATATCGCCCGGGGTTCTTGATAAATATCGTTGTAGCGTCCGAGGTAGCAGGAATCGTGATAGGCTATTTTCGCGTCATCCAGCTTGCCGAGTTTAAGTCGTCCGTTGCGGAGCAAATCGGCGATAAATTGGGTATGGTGGATAACCTCAAAATTGCCCCCGAACTGCGGGTACTCGTGCTTTAAGGTATTAAAGCAATGGGGACAGGCGGTGAGAATCTTTTTAACGTCGTGCGCCTTGAGAATTTCGATATTACTCTGGCAGATTGTCTGGAACAGGTACTCATCCCCCATGCGACGGGCCGGGTCACCGCAGCAACTCTCTTCATCACCGAGTATCCCGAAGTTCACCCCCGCCGCCCGCAGGATGCTGACCATGGCTCTGGGCACGCTCATATTCCGGTCTTCGAGAGCCCCCGTACAGCCCACCCAGTACAGTATCTCCGGGCTGCTATTATCTCCCAACTCTTCTAATTCCAGACCTTCAAACCAGGTGGTTCTCGTCGCGGTCGTACCCCGGAACGGATGCCCCCTGGTTCCCAGACTTTTAAGCGTGTTCTGCACCTCTTCGGGGAACCGGCTCTGCTCCATGGCCAGATTGCGGCGCATATCTACTATCTTGTCGACGTGCTCGATGTAAACCGGGCATGCCTGCGTACAGGCACGGCAGGTAGTGCAATCCCAGATTACCTCATCGGTAACTACTTCGGAAATCATGTCTTTACGGGACTCGACGGGCTTTCTCCGCCAGGGCACGGGATATGTCTCGTAAAGGTGGTCTTTTAAGTCTAAAATAATCTGCTTGGGACTGAGAGCTTTACCGCTGAAGTTGGCGGGGCAAACGTCCTGGCAGCGCCCGCAGCGGGTGCAGGCGTCGAGGTCCATAAGCTGCTTCCAGGTGTAGTCCTCGATTTTGGATACGCCGAACAGCTCGGTAGTCTCGAAGTCAATCGGGCTTAAGGCTCCTTTCGGCTTGAGTGAGCGGAAGAATATATTGATGGGCGATAGCAGTATATGTTGCAGTCGGGAACGGTTTAACCAGATATAGCCGAGGAGGATAAAGGCCGGTACGGTGTGAATTATAGCCCGGTGCCATACCAGTATTTCATTCTTGGCTTCAACCAGAAAAGCAGGGAAGATATGTGAAAGCAGGTAGCCCACCGGCGACCATGAAGCCCAGTCCGTAACGGCGGTATCGCTGGCAGCGATGCGGTATCCCTTCACCATGAAGCCGGTGAGAACGATGAGAAATACCCAGACGTATATCAGGCTGTCTTCGGGCTTGTTGTCGAGTCGGGCGGGGCGGATAATATACCGGCGGATTACCGCCAGGATGCCCCCGATGAGCAGCAGCACCCCGCCGAGCTCGGCGGCCCAGGAAGCGTACAGGTAGACGCTCTGCGGGGGGTTGGTGATGCCGGTGAGATATGAAAACAGCCTGATTATTTTACCCAGTACCAGAATCGCCGCCCCGCCGAAGATAAGCGCGTGCATTATGCCGGGGTATAACTCCTTTGTCCGGATAATGCGGATATTGACCACCGCTACCGCCAGGGTCGTAAACAGCCTTTGCCACCAGTTCCCCGAGCGGTCGTCCGGCTGCCCCAGTTTCCAGAGTCGGTAGCTGCGCCCGAAGCCGAAGACGAAAACGGCAACCAGTACCGGAACGAACACCAGCACGCCGATGATAATCGGCAGGAAAATATCCTTGATATAAATCAGCTGGTCTGCCCAGAAAAGTTCGCTTGAAGACATTAAAAAATTCCTTTAGTTTCCTCCCTGAATTGTTATACCGCCGGATAAAATGTGGTCAGGTGGGCGATGAAGAATATAACAACAATAAAACCGACCGCCAGCAACGCCAGGACTACAGCCTTTCCGTATTTCGGCGCGATACCCAGGTCGGAGGCGGTGAGCCTTACCCCGTAGAGCACGGCACAGGTTATCGCCGCCAGTATCAGCACCTCGATAATAATAGCGATGGTTCTAAGAAATATGTCCATTTTTCCCAATTAAATGATCGAACTGAGTCTGGACCTTGCAATCGGGGCAGAGTCCGAGCTGCGGAGTAAGGGCATGCCCGGCAGCCGTCATTCTGGCCTGCAATTTCTCTATCATGGACTTGGGGCCAATAGGGCCGCCGCACCTTGAGCACCGGGCAATCTCGTCCTCGAACAGTACCGATTGGCCGTCTATTTTATCCGGTTCGAGGAGGCGCTCCACCTGCAGGCACTTCTCCGGACAGACTTCAACGCACTGACCGCAGGCCACGCAAATGCCGTGTTTGAAGAGCAGCCTGAAGGTGTCGGACTCTTCATTTAATAAAACCGTCAGCGCGCCGGTAGGACACTCCTGGGCGCAGAGGCCGCAGCCCGTGCATTTCGTGGTATCGAGGCTCACCTTACCGAGCGGTGAAAGTTTTTGTAAAAGCTCCCGGCGGCTGATTTCTCCTTTGCTATCGTTCATTACTCCTTATTGTCCCTCGCTAGTCTTGGCGGTATTATTTGCTTCTCCGGCTTCTGCTACGCTTTCTTTAACTTCTTCCTTCGCCGGCTCCCCGGGCGGTAAGAGTTCCAGGTATTTCAGGCCCAGGATGAAAATAAGTGCCAGGAAGGCGATTATCCCCACGGAGAGCACCATTTCTACCGGGGTCAGGGGGAAGGAACCGGTAGACCCCCAGACGCCCTCTATTTTCCCCGGGTAATATTGCATGGGGTAGGCCGCCCCTGGAATAACCAGGTAATACCTTTCAAAGAAAATACCGATAACCACCGAAACCGCGGCCGTAACCACCCAGCCGATGGTCTTGTTAAGTCGTGGATTGAACAGGACTGCCAGTGGTATGACCACCCCCAGGCCTATCTGGAAACCCCAGAAAATCCAGCTATATTGCCCGGTCAGCAGGTACAGCGTTGCCTCCCGGTGCGGCGAGTAGAGGTGAGTCAACTTATCCACGATAATCAAGACGAGCAGGATGATGATGAAGTAAATCAGCAGTCGCCCCAGCGAAGCCACCATCTCTTTTTTCAACTCCCGGCCGCTCAACGCGAGGGTGAGAGTCACGGCGACAATCAATAGAGCTACGCCCGAGGTAAGCGCCGCGGCCAGAAACTCCAGTGGTTTTATCGGCGAGAACCAGGCTTCTCTGGCGGCGATAAAACCGAATATCGCCCCCGTGCCCATGTGCACCAGGACAGCCCAGCCTACGGCGATGATACCCGTTATCCGGGAGGCGCGGTGGTTGCCGGCAAAGATTATCCCCAGATATACCAGGCTGATGATGAAGTAGCCCCCGTAGAGGATGCCGTTAATAGCGAACATCGAAGACATGTTGTTCATGTAAAAGAACATGAAAAGGCGCCAGAACTTTTCCGGCCTTCCCAGGTCTATGGCGATGGAAAGCATGGCCCCGAAAATCAGGACTATGGCCAGGAAGACCGCCATCCGGGCGATGGGGCGGTACTCCTCTCTCCCGAAAACATAGGTCAGTGAGGAGAGAATCAAGGAGCCGGCGCTGAGCCCGATGAGGTAGATGGTGAGAACGATGGGCATGCCCCAGGGAATAACGTTATTGCTGCCGAACACCTGGTGCCCCTGGATATAGCTGATGATAAAGCTGATGAAGCCGGCCAGTGCTATCACGCCCAGGACCGCCGCGAAAAAGCGGTAGCCTCTGGTCTTTCCTTCAAGGGCGACAAAATCGGTTGTCAATCGGGACTCCTCATCCGGTTAAATAAAATACTTTCGGGCTGGTGCCCATTTCCTCCCGCAGTCGCATCCATTGTCTTGACGACAGTAACCGCGACACGTTGCTGTCGGAGTCGTCCAGGTCGCCGAACGATATGGCGTGAGCCGGGCAGGCTTCGGCACAGGCGGGGACGACTTCCTCACCCACCTTTTTCCCTTCCCTGATAGCCTGGTCTATACGGTGGAAGCAGAAGGTGCATTTCTCGACCACGCCGTGCACCCGGTGGGGAAACGGCCAGATACCCCTGTCGGCACGTTCCGGGGGAAGGTCGGGGCGGTGGTACTCTTTTTCCTCCGGCTCTTTATAGTTGAAACTGCGGGCGCCGTAAGGACAGGCGACGATACAGTACTTGCAACCGATGCACCGCCGGAAGTCCTGTATCACGATTCCATCCTCGCGACGGTAGGTGGCTTTGGCCGGGCATACCGTCACGCACGGGGCGTCGTCGCAGTGCATACACGGCATCGGTATCAGGTCGATTCTTACCGCCGGGTATTCACCGTTGCTGACCGCAATGACCTTGTGCCAGAAAGGCGCCGTACGCCTTTCATGTTCCTCCGGTGAGCCATGCGGCACGTTGTTCTCCGCTTTGCAGGCGACGGCACATGACTGACAGCCGGTGCACTTGTCCAGGTCGATTACCATTCCCCATCTTGCCATTGCGTATCTTACCTCATGCCCTGTAGACCCTGACTCTGGTACTGTATAAGGCGGCCTGTCCGCTCAGCCGGTCGTAGTCCACGCCGATAATCTCATTGGGATTGACGCCGATTCCTTCTGCCCATTTTCCGTAGGCATGGTGGCCCTGGCCGCTGGCGATACTGACCACACCGGGGTGAATCCCCTCGAACACCCTGGCCCTTGCCTTGATTTTATTGAAACGGGATTCCACCCAGACCGTATCCCCGTCTTTAATCCTCAGGTCCTGGGCAGTGCTACGGTTAATCTCGATAAAATTCGTCCAGCCGGCGCCGTGCATCACCAGGAACATTTCCTGCGCCCAGGGGTAGTTCTGGCTGCCATTCTCGATATTCAACAGCGGCTGGTAGGTCGATAGCAGCAGCGGATATTCGTTGCTGTTACCCAGGAATTTTACTTCTTCGTAGTGCGGCAGGCATGTCAGACTGTTAATCTCTTCACCTTTCTCTTTGAGCAGCGACTCCAGGTTGCCCGAACGGAACTCGAATTTTCCCGAAGGAGTCTTGAATATGCGACGGTATTTATAGTATTCGTAGTCCGGCCCCACCCAGACGCCCTGCTCCAGAAGCTTATCCCATGACGCGAGGCCGGCGGTGCGGTATCTGACGAATCCCTGGGCATCGTCGCCGATACCCGCGAAGGACTGCCCCACCGTGCCTCCCAGTCGCCCGGCTATTTCAAAGACGATATCAATGTTGCTTTTAGTATCATAAAGGGGTTCTACAACCGGCTGTTTTATCCTTATCTCGGCAAAGCCCGAGCCCGGCGGCGAGTGGTCGTAAGCCCATTCCTCCATGAAGGTGGTTAGCGGGAAAAATATGTCGGCATACTCCGCCATTTCACTGATAAATGGAGCGGCGTGGACATAGTAGGACACCTTCCCGAGTGCCTCGTCCCAGCGCCCGGCGCCGGGGGCGGACATATTAAAATTGCTGTTAAAGCCTAGGGCCATCTCGACCGGATACGGCTTGTTTTCCAGGATGGAATCGGCCACCTGGTTGGTGACGACTTTCGCCGCCGGGAACCGGCCTGTTTTCCGCAGGTCCAGCGCGGGTCTGGCCCTGCCCTCTCTGGCCGGGTCATCTTCGACGGGTTCGGGCATGAGACGGTATTCCGGGTTCTCCTGATAGGTTACACCGCCGGGAATGTCAATGCTGCCGACGAGGGCGTTCAGGCAGAATATGGCATAACTGCTGTAAGAGCCGTTGGGCCAGCTGGTGGCACCCCGACCCCGCCAGGCTATCGCCGGCCTGGTCCGGGCGAATTCCCCGGCTATCTGCCGGATAGTGTCGGCGGGAATACCTGTCGTAATCGCCACCGCTTCCGGGTCATAGTAGTCGATAGCCAGCTTTCGGTATTCATCGAATCCGGACGTCCATTTCTTAACGAAATCAACGTCGTAAAGGCCTTCACTTATTATCACATGGGCGATGGCCAGTGCCAGGGCGCCGTCGGTACCCGGATTGATGGGCACCCACCGGTCGGCCCTGAGGGCGGTAATCGAGTAGCGCGGGTCTATAACGACTACTTTAGCGCGAATTGGTCGTTCCCGCCGGATTTTACCCCACATTCTCAGGCTCCGTGCCAGTGGTTTGTATGATTCCAGGATGCTCGCCCCGAACGAGAGGATGTAGTTGGTACGTTCGAGGTCATAGGCGCTCTGTGTGTAGTGACCGTCGGCCAGCCACTCGCCGGCCTTGTCCGCTTCGTTATTGAGGCCGTCGGCGGAGACGACATTGGGCGTGCCGTAAGCATCGGCGAAGCGGCGGATTATATCCTCGGCGCTGACGGTATTCAGTCCGCAGAGCAGCAGCAGCCTTTCCGGTTGCTCCTTCCCCCTGAGCGCTTTCAGGCGCTCGCTGACCTCGTTCAGCGCCTGCTCCCAGGATATTTCAGTCCACCCGGGGTCTATCCCTCTGCCTTTGGTCGGATTGGTCCTTTTCAGGGGCGTGGTGACCCGACCCGGGTCGTATAATACCTGGAGGCCAACATTGGCGCGGGCGCAGTTCTCCCCCTCGGAGACACGGGACAAGGGATTGCCGGCTACCTTAACCGCCCTGCCGTTGACCACTCTCACTCTGGTAGCACAGCGGGTAGCGCAATTCAGGCAGGAAGTAGGGACCCACTTCTCGGTGATAACGCCTTCGCCAGAAGAAACGGCGGAACCCAGTGCGGGGCGCTTGAGCAGGCGGCTCGCTGCCAGCACCGCGACAGCCAGTCCCGATAGTTTAATAAAAGTCCTCCGGCTCATGCCGAAGCGTCCGTTTATCCCTTTTCTCGAACTACCTGGCTTACTGCTCTCCATCACACCTGTACACTCATTCCGGCTCTCGCTATACAGTTATGGTCACATCAGTTCCCGAAGTTTAATTGGTCTGAATTGATAACGACATTGGCTAGTCATGCGTGTGATGTCCGGTCTGTCTAACCCGAGCCGATTTTACAATACACTATAGTAACCCAAAAAACAAGGGAGTACCACGTCAGGCGGATGGTAAAACGGAGTTCGTTTTAACGCCAGCGGATATACATATTTATTTTTTCAACTATTGGTAGGTCCTGGACATACCGGAGGTAAAGTGGAAAATCGGCCGGTCCACCCTGTTTATTTTAAGCGGGCAGTGCTTGATTCCCGCCGGGACAAAGGCGATAAAGCTTCTATTTAAGATATTCTGCTTGCCGTCTATCCACAGTTCGACTTCCCCGCCCAGCTCCTCGCGGTTATCGGGGTCGACGCCCATGTGTATGACAATTTCGTCGTAATCATGGGTGTGCTCATAAATATGGGTGGGCGGGTCCGGCATATCGCATACCCAACCGGCTTCCACGTACATATCAGCCCCGGGGACCAGATTGTTACTCATTAAGGTCATGGCGGGGTGTCGGCTTTTAACTTCTACGGTGGGTGTTACTTCGTAAGCGGGTTTCTCCACAAAATATTTTTCAGAGTCAATTTTGGGCATTGTATCTCATTCTCCTCCATATAATAATACGGTCGTAACGGATTATATTCCCTTTATGATAAATAAGGCAATTAACCCGAAGTCATGCCGCCGTCAATCGGCATAACATGACCGGTGATAAAAGAAGCCGCATCCGAACAGAGCCAGATGACGGCCTCCGCCATATCTTCCGGCTCGGCCAGCCGTTTCATCGGAATCATGTTGGTGATCTGCTCCTTCGTTTCCAGTTGAGAGCCGGTAAGGTATTCCATTAAAAGCGTGCGCCTGGTAGGGCCCGGTAATATCGTGTTCACCCGGATGCCGGAGGTAGCGCACTCCAGGGCCGCCGTTTTGGTAAGCCCGATGAGGCCGCTTTTACTGGCGGAATAGGCGCTAAAGCCCGGCACAGGTTTCAGCGCCCCGACCGACGACGTATTGACGATGACTCCGTACTTCCGCTTGAGCATCTGCTTTATCTCGTACTTCATGCAGAGAAAAACGCCTTTCAGGTTGATATCCAGGGTACGGTCCCAGATTTCCTCCGGGCAGTCGACGATGTTGACCACGGGCACGCGCTTGCCATCCGGGCCGATACCGGCGTTGTTAAAAGCGTAATCCAGTCGTCCGTAGGTCTGGACACATTTATCAATCATTGCCTCCACTTCCGCCGCGATAGACACATCGCATTTGACGAAGGTCGCTTCGCCCCCGGCTTGATTAATAAGGCGCACCGTCTCTTCGCCGCCCTTTATATTTTTATCGGTAGAAACGATAACCTTGGCTCCCTCACGGGCGAAAATCTGGGCGGCTACTTTACCGATTCCCGAAGCTCCTCCGGTGACCAGTGCTACTTTATCTTTGAACTTTTTCGCCATCTAATACTCCTTTCCTCTTGTCACGTGGATTTTATTTATATCAGACATCGTATTGTGTTATCATTTTTGCGTACAGGGAAAATATGGTTAGTATAGTATGCGTCCGAATCCCTGTCAATAAATATGCGTGAGACCTTCAGGGCTTGAAGTATTATAATAAGTGAATCAGGAGGTATATATGTTACTTGAAAATAAGGTGGCGATAGTTACCGGGGGCGCCAAGGGAATGGGCCGGGGTATTGCCCTTAAATTTGCCGGGGAAGGGTGCGATGTCGTCGTTAACGCTCTGCATATAGAGGGCGCCCAAAAAGTGGCGGAAGAAATCAGAGCCCTGGGTCGCAGGTCCCTGGCGGTGAAAGCCGATATATCCAACAGTGCCGAAGTGCAGCATATGGTGGACGAGACTATTAAAAAGTTCGGTAAAATTGATATTCTGGTTAATAATGCCGGGGGGGTCATGGGTGTCCAGGGGGGAGATACCGATACCGCTACTGAAGAAGACTGGGATAAAATATTGAGCGTGAACCTGAAAGGCGCCTTTCTGGTCTGCATGGCGGTATTACCCCATATGAAAAAGAAGAAATACGGCAAGATAATCAATCTCTCGTCAATGGGCGCCGTCAATCCGTCCGTTTCCGTGCTGCATTATCATTGTGCCAAAGCAGGGGTTCTGGGTCTAACCCTGAACCTGGCCTTCGAGCTGGCTCCACAGAATATCTATGTCAACGCTATCGTTCCGGGGCCAATTGAGACGCCGTTCTGGGATTCGCTAATGGCGCCGGGGCCGGATAGAGATGCCTTTTTTAAGGCGATAGCCGAGAAAGAAATACCTCTGGGCAGAATAGGTAAACCGGAGGATATTGCCGGGCCCGCTCTGTTCCTGGCATCGGGGCTTTCCGATTATGTTACCGGGCAAATTATTTATGTCGCCGGAGGGCAGCCTCTCTCGTCGCATGCGGCGACTTTCTTGTCTTCAACCGAAGGGTCAGGCGGATAAGCTGAAGAAACGGTAGCGGTTTTAACACGGGCAGGCCGCCGCGTGTGATGCTGTTAAATGACTACCGATAATAACGGAGGGAATGATGCAGAAGCTCAGAATCAGGAACAAGCGGATAAACGATGACCTCCTGATGAAAAAGAGGCGGGAAGAACTGGACAAGTGGCCGACCGGTAAGGAAGTCGATTTCGATGAGGCGGTAGCCTACCAGAAGAGCCTGCCCGATAGTAAAATCTGGTGGAAGGTGATGGTTAAGCTGCGTGAAGAGGGCAGGATGAGTGTCTTCCCCAGAGCCGGGACACCGATACTTGAAAATATGATCGAGCTTTGCCAGTCGCTGAGAGACTCGGGTGTGGTTCTCATCCCGGTAACAACCGACAGTTATACACGACTCGGCCAGTACGAGAAGGTCGAGGAGATTCTAAAAGAGTGTTATAAGACCGGCAAGCCGTTACTGAACGGGTTTCCCATTATCAATTACGGGGTGGAGAAGACCAGGAAGCTCATTGAAAGCGTCGACGCCGCTTTCAGTCCCAGGGCAGCCGGCGGCGAAATCGCCATCGCTGCGGGTATGACGACCGCGGAGGCGGGGATGGGATTCCTGGGTTTCGGCAGCTATTCAAAAAATATGACAATACGAGAGCTTGTCGAAAGCAGCCAGAACGGTATGAGAACAATCGGCTGGTACGCTGACAGAGGTGTGATTCTATGCAAGGACCTCCATGGGTGGCTGCCCAGCGCTCCTTTCCCGTTGAGTGTCAATATCGTCTGTCTGATTATAGAGGCCGTTACGGCGGCCGAGCAGGGTCAGAAGGCCCTGTATCCGCTGGTGCACTGTATGGGGAATATCGCGCAGGATTTGGCCTGGATACGGCTGGCGCCGAGGTTAATCAGGGAGTACCTGGATAAGTTCGGATATCAGGACACCATGATTACCGGTACGTGTCCCGCCCAGACTCCCCTTTTCCCCGTCGCCATGGACCCGGGAGGGGCATTTGCCTATCTCACCTACGTGTCGATGGTGGGGGCGCTGTCCAGGAGTAACGCCGTGGACCTGAGAAGTATTGACGAAGGGGCCGGTGTGCCTACCAAGGAGACCCATACCATGAGCTACCGGGCGGCCAAGTGGATTTTCGACGTGGTAAGGGAACAGAAGATTGAATTTGATGTTAAAGAATCGGAGGCAGAAGAAAAGGTGACCGAAATAGAGGTAAGAGCGATACTTGATAGAATACTGGAGCTCGGCGACGGTGATATCATCGACGGTACGATAAAAGCCGTCGAATCCGGGGTCCTCGATTCGCCGTGGAGTCCCAATGTGACCGTCAAGGATAACGTGCTGGGCGTGAGGGATGCTAGGGGAGCCTGCCGCTACCTTGAGTTCGGCAATCTTCCCATACCGGACGAGATTAAGGAGTTCCATCGTGAGAAGATAGCGGAGAGGGAGAAACTGGAGGGGAGAAAAGCCGATTACCATACCGCCGTCAAGGATTTGTGGAGTCTCAGTAAAGGGAAAATAGCCGGCTTACCACCTTATGATAAATAGTCTGCCCAATTGACATAATGCAATCGGTTCAGAAGGAGAAGCGATGAAGAAAGCACCGACGATAATAACCGGAACAGTGGGGGTGGATGCGCATGTCATCGGCACCAAAGTCGTCTCCCGTGCGCTGAGGGATGCCGGATTCAACGTCGTGGAGCTGGGCATGCAGGTATCGCCGGAGGAGTTTATTAACGTGGCCCAGGAAACAAACGCGGATGCCATTTTGATGAGTTCGCTCTACGGTATGGCCGAGCTGGACCTGAAAGAATTTAATGAGAAACGCAGGGAGGCCGGTCTGGGAGACATGCTCCTTTATATCGGCGGTAACCTGGTGATAGGCAGGTATGACCCGAAGGAGGTTGAACCGAGGTTTAAAAAACTGGGGTTTGACCGGGTCTACCCGCCCGAGACGGATATCGTCGCGGTGATTGATAGCGACCTCAAGAAAGATTTAAAAACGAAAGGCAAAATGTAGTCGGGAAATAGCTGCTGTATTGATGCCCCATGGATGATATTAGACTGCTGATTGATTTCGGAAGCACGTTTACCAAAGTTGTTGCGGTTGACCTCGATAAGGTAGAGGTAGTCGCGACGGCCCGGGTTCCCTCAACCGTGGAGAGTGATATTACGGTGGGACTGGGGGAAGCCTTAAAGAAAATTGAGGAAAATACGGGCATAGGCGACCTGGAGGAGAGGGAAGCCCTGGCGTGCAGCAGTGCCGCCGGCGGTCTACGCATGGTCTGCGCCGGTTTCGTGCCGGAGCTTACCAGCAAAGCGGCCAATCTTGCTGCGCTGGGAGCCGGAGCGAAGGTGATAGGCTGCTATTCGCACAAACTTACTCAACAGGAAATCGAGGAGATAGAGGCCGCGTCTCCCGATATAGTCCTGCTCTCCGGCGGCACCGACGGTGGGGATGAGCAGGTCATCATTCATAATGCCAGCATGGTCTCCCGTACCGGCCGCGCCATAAGTAACGTCATCATAGCCGGTAATAAGACGGCTTGTGATGAGATAAGGGCTATCTTCAGGGATAACAGTAAAAACGTTTTATATACCAGTAATGTTATGCCTGAAATCGGCGTGCTGGATGTCGCTCCCTGTAACAAGGAAATACGAGATTTATTCATGAGGAATATTATCGAGGCCAAGGGCATCGCCAGAGCCAAAGCAATTATTAAAGATGTTATCATGCCGACACCCTCGGCCGTACTGGAGGCGGCCAGACTGATTGCCGACGGATATGGAGATGCTGGTGGATTCGGGGACCTTATCGTCATAGATGTCGGCGGGGCGACGACGGATGTTCATTCAATCGCTCAGGGCAAGCCCGCCCGACCTGATACCATTATAGCCGGATTGCACGAGCCTTATGAGAAAAGAACGGTAGAAGGAGACCTCGGGCTGAGGTATAATTTGGACAGGCTGCTGGAACTCGTTAAAGAGAGAGAGACGCCGCCCAACTTCGATGCCATCGTGAAGGGATTCCACGAGGGCAAACTCCCTCAAACTGGCGAAGAGAAAGCCTGTCATTTGCTGCTGTCCTGCCTCACCATGGAGGTTGCCGTGAGCCGGCATGCCGGGAGGATAGAAGTGGTCTACGGCCCCACCGGGGAAACACTGGTCCAACACGGCAAGGACCTGACCCACATTAAAACCGTCATCGGCACGGGAGGCCCGGTGGTATTTTCGGGCAATCGCCGGGAGATACTGGAGCATGCCCTGTTCCGGGAGGATAACCCCTTTGTGCTCAAACCCAGAGACCCCGATTTATATATAGATGAACAATACATTCTCTACGCGGTGGGATTACTCAGCCAGGTCGAACCGGAGAAGGCCCTTAACCTTGCCAGGAAGTATCTTAAACGTATATAAGTAAAGAGGGAAAATGCTTAATCATTGCCGGGCACTGGATTTAACCAACGATAAAGGTTTTCTTTGCGGCAAGGTACTGGCCGACCTGGGTGCCGATGTCATTAAAATTGAGAGGCCGGGCGGTGACTCTTCGCGGAAAATCGGGGGTTTCTGGGGAGACGTTCCCGACCCTGAAAAAAGCCTGTACTGGTTTGCCTATAATTCGAATAAAAGGGGCATCACGCTGAATATAGAATCGGCTGAAGGCCGTGAAATATTTAAAAAGCTGGTTAAAACTGCCGATTTCGTTATCGAGTCTTTTCCGCCGGACTACATGGATAAACTGGGCCTAGGTTATTCCAGCCTCAGCGAAATTAACAGGGGAATAATCATGGCGTCCATTACACCCTTCGGCCGGGAAGGGCCCTACCGCGACTATAAGGACTCGGATATC
This sequence comes from Dehalococcoidales bacterium, assembly GCA_030628245.1. Taxonomy (GTDB): domain Bacteria; phylum Chloroflexota; class Dehalococcoidia; order Dehalococcoidales; family RBG-16-60-22; genus JAFGPF01. Next base: position 3,011 of record DAOVRI010000010.1, on the reverse strand, counting down.
GTGGTTATGGGCATGAGCGGAACGCTGTACCAGACCGGCGAGTCGGATGGCCCCCCGGTATATATCAGCATGCCGCAGGCCTGCCTTCACGCCGGGGCGGACGCCGCCGTCGGCGTTATGATTGCCTATCACTACCGGGAGATGACCGGAGAAGGCCAGCATGTCGATGTATCCATGCAGCAAAGCGCCGCCTGGTTCCAGGCCAACGCCATCCCGACCTGGGAGCTTAACAGGAAAAATTTAAAGCGGGCCGGTGCCTTTCGTGCCGGCATGAGCAAAGATGTCGGCCAGCGGCAGGTCTGGCCGTGCCGGGACGGTTACGTATTCTTTAACGTCATCGGCGGCAGAACGGGCGCCAAGTCGTTGAGCGCGCTGGTGGAGTGGATGGAAGCCGATGGCGGCGCTACCGATTTTCTGCGCAACATGGAATGGGACAATTTCGACATGTTCACGGTTACCCGGGAAGAAATGGGCCGTATATCCGGGCCCGTCGGGGAGTTCTTTCTGAGGCATACGCGGAAGGAGCTTCTGGCGGGCGCCGTGCCCAGGGGGGTATCTATCGGCCCGCTGTCCAGCATGCAGGATTTGCTAACTGACGAGTGTCTCAATGCCCGGAATTTCTGGGTGGAAATTGAGCACCCCGAGCTGGGGACAAGCATAACCTATCCCCGGGATTTCGTTAAGTCGTCGGAAGTTGACTGCTCCACCCGCTTTCGCGCCCCGCTAATCGGTGAGCATAACGCAGAGGTCTATAATGAGATAGGTCTTTCCAAACGGGAACTCATTACATTAGAACAGAGTGGAATCATCTAGAGGGAGTAACGGCATTGGAAATGAATAACCGGGAAGGCGTTTTCAGCGGCCTGACCATACTGGCTTTCTGCTGGGCGGTGGTCGGCCCGCTCACCATGAAGTTCTTCGCCGACCACGGTGCGACGGTTATCCGGGTGGAAACGAGCAAAAGACCGTGCACCATGAGGTCTTCGGCCCCTTATAAGGACAATGTGCCGAACTATAACAAGGGCGGCTATTTTAACTATTATAATGCAAACATTTTAAGCCTTTCCCTGAATATGCAACTCCCCGAAGCCCGCGAGATAGCCAGGAGGCTGGCGGTCGAGTGCGATGTTTTCATGGAGAACTACACGCCGGGAGTTATCGACAAATGGGGACTGGGGTATGAGGAACTGAAAAAGGTCAGGCCTGATGTCATCATGCTGCGGCAGAGCGGTTATGGCTCGTGGGGGACTTACGCCAACCTGCCGGCCTTCGGCATGGTACTGGTTTCCATAGCGGGCTTACCCAATTTCATCGGCTGGCCGGGCAAAGAGCCACTGCCGGTCGGCGTGTCGGCCTATACCGACTGTATCAGCCCGCGTTTTGCCACGGCGACTTTAATCGCCGCGCTTGATTACCGCAGAAAGACCGGGAAGGGACAGCTATTAGACCTGTCACAGTTTGAAACGGCGATACACTTCCTGACACCGGCCATCCTCGAATACGCATCCTGCGGCCGTGAGCCGGAAAGAATCGGGAATTCCTCCCCCTACGCCGCCCCGCACGGCGTCTACTCCTGCCAGGGCGACGACCGCTGGTGCACCATAGCCGTGTCCAGTGACGAAGAATGGATAAGTCTGTGCCGGGAAATGGGCAGGCCTGAGTACGCGGAAGACCCCCGATTTAATACTCTGGTTAACAGGAAGAAAAATGAGGACGAGCTTAATAAGCTGCTTGGCGATTGGACGGTTGGCTTTACCGCCGAGGACGTGATGGAACGTCTTCAGACCGCGGGTGTACCGGCCGGCGTTGTCAAGAACGCGGCCGATGTCTATGATGACCCTCAACTGAGAAAACGCAATATCTACTGGCCGATGGAGCACAGCGAGATGGGAATGTTCACCCACCTGGGGCAGAGCTTTCAATTATCCAGGACGCCGTCAAAAGCCTATTCGCCGAGCCCTCTGCTCGGTGAACATACGGAATATATTTGTACCAAGTTGTTGGGCATGCCCGACGAAGAATTTATCGACCTCATGCAGAAAGGGGTCTTTGAATAAAAGACATTGTGGTAAATAGTCACTTTCAGGAGGTAAGTAATGCTGAAGTTTAAAAAGGCAGGAGATTATGAAGACGTAATCTATGAAAGGAGCGGCTACGTCGCTCGCATCACCCTGAACAGCCCCGAGACGATGAATACCGGCGTTAAGGACTTCTGGAAGGCGCTTACCGTGGTCGAGGAGGCTGACGATATTAAAGTCCTCATTATCAAGGGAGCAGGTCGCGCTCTGGCTGCCGGCGCGCCCCTCCACGAGGTTGGCTTTGTCTACGGGTGGAAAGACCCCAAGCCCGGTGAAAAGGCGCCCCGTACGCCTATCCGTAACCGGCTAAAGTTCGATAGAAAGCTCTTCTACGAATGCGCGCAAAAGCTGCTCTTCTTCCCCAAGCTGACCATCGTCCAGGCGCACGGCTACTTGCTGGGGGCGTCCATGGATATGTACATGCTGTGCGATTTTATCGTTGGCGCCGAGGACTGTAAGTTCGGGGAGATAGAAGTCCGGCTGGGCATTCCGAATCTCACCATCACGCCGATAATGATACTGCGCTGCGGGCTGACCAATGCCCTCGACCTTTGCATGACGGGCAGGATGATAGACGGGAAAGAAGCCGCCCGCATCGGCCTTATCAACCGGGCTGTCCCCGTCGATAAACTGGAAGAAGAAGTCAACCGCTACGCGGAGGGATTCGCCAAGTTTCCTTTCGACGGCATCGCCATGGGCAAGACTTCCAAACAGATTGTCTACGATATCATGGGGATAACCAGCGGACTGACCAACCATTTCATGATGCATACCCTCGGCACGAATATCCACTTCGAAGCGGACGAGTTCAATTTCTTCAAAGCCCGCCGTGACATGGGCGTGAGAGACGCCATTCACGCGCGGAATAAGCTCTACGAACAACTTGATAAATAAAACACAGTAGTTGAGAGCAAGATTATGGATGCTGCTTAC
>DAOVRI010000027.1 GCA_030628245.1 Dehalococcoidales bacterium | reverse complement strand
AGACGCTATCACGGCTGATAATGCCATTGCTATATAGCCTGACCAGCGCCTGGTCGAGCATCTCCATGCCCAACTGTGCGTTCATGCGAATCGTGTTGGGTAGCTGATAGGTCTTACCTTCCCGGATAAGGTTTTTCACGGCCGCGTTGGCCAGCATAATTTCGACAGCCGCTACCCTGCCCGAACCATCGGCTTTAGGCACAAGCGCCTGACAGAGGATGCCGAGGAGCAATGATGCTAGTCGTTCCTGGGCCAGATGGCGCTCGTGGGGTGGAAACAAACTGGCTATTCTCTCCACGGCCTGGGAGGTGCTGGGGGCATGGCCGGTGGTCAGCACCAGGTGCCCGGTTTCGGCCACGGTTAGTGCTGCCGAGGCTGTTTCCAGGTCTCTCATCTCCCCTACCAGTATCACGTCCGGGTCCTGCCTCAGTACGTGCCTCAGGGCTTCGGCGAAGGAGAGGGTATCATGCCCCAGTTCACGCTGTGTGATAGTGCAATTGATATTGTTATAGGTATACTCGATGGGGTCCTCAATCGTAATCACGCGACGGCTCTCGAGCTGGTTCAGGTAGTTAATCATGGATGCCAGGGTCGTGGATTTACCGCTGCCGGTAGGTCCACTGACTACCACCAGACCACGAGGCCGTAAAATCAGCTCTTTGCAGACCTTGGGTAAGCCAAGGTCATCGGGGCTAGGTATGTCGGGGGGCAGCAGGCGGATAACGAGGCTGGTCGTACCGCGTTGTTTGGCAGCATTAAAACGCGCTCTACCGACATCGGCAATACTGCGGCCGAAGTCAAGCTCAAGGGAACGCTCAAAATCAGCCCTTTCCTTTTCTGTCGTTATCTGGTCTAATGCCTGCTCTATGTCCTCGGCGGTTAATGCGGGCAGGTCATCCGCAGGTACCAGTCTACCATGGATGCGAAACAACGGAGGCTGGGACACAACCATATGCAGGTCGGAAGCGTTCTTTGACCTGGCTAGTTGAAGCAATGCAATAACGTCTTTCATCTTTACTCTCTCAATCTAATATTCAGAGAATACGTCATGGTATCGGTCGTATTATCGCTGGATTCTCTGGAAAGACTGGATATAGTAATTTCATGAAATCTGCCGGTAGTATCTAACTTTCGGGCGTATTCCAGGACCTCTTGCTCGCTCTCTGCCCATCCGTTAATCGTTAAACACTCGCCGGAATGAGCGATGTTGTTCAATTCAAAGTCATCAATCTGGTTGTCCACGGTAGCTACCAGGTCGCCGTTTAGCTTTTCACCATTTGCATTGAAGCTGTTCAAGGCGTTCGTAAAACTAGTGCAGGTTGTCTCGGTACTGGCCAGCTTTTGCTCCGCCGCCGCGACGCTCTGCACCAGGTCTTTTTTCTGGGCCTGTTTTTTCTGCAGGAGGACAGTGGTAGAGTCCAGTTGAGTATGCGCCAGTTCAATACTGGCGGCGGAATCCTGAATTGTCATTGCCAGTAAAACGATTAAGCCGACGGCGACGGCTGCTGTCGGTATCACCATTATTCGATTCAGGGAAATCGGCTGGGGCAGGTAGGGTGCCGGCAAGGTGTTGAAGTTGGGTAGCAGGGGGCCGGCTTCCCTGGTAAACTCTTTAAGGGCAAGGCCGACATTCACCAGGTGATGTGACGGGTCGAGCTGTTTCAGGCATTTTAACGGTGATGTAAGTGGATACACCTGATATCCCAATTCCTGGGCCAGGTGTTCATATAGCTCCGGTTCATCGGCCAGCTCTCCGGAGACAAGCAAGGGCGCATTCGGTTGGATGAGATTATCTGGGTTATTGGAGTTATAGAACTGGATAGTCCGCTTGAGCTCATCCTTTACTATTAGTATCTTCTCCGGGAAGGATTGTGATTCCTCGGGGAAGGGTACGGTGCGGATGGGTTGGGGAATTCTGTTGACCATAACAATGATGTCAAACTCCCTTGACTGGACATCAACAATTATAGCGCTTGTTTCCCTGGCCAGCCTCGCTAGAGCCAGCGGTTTGATGTCCATGAGATATGGCTTGAGTCCTGCCTTGTTGAGTATCCTTATCAGGGTATCGGCAATCTGCCGCGGTGTGGCCACCATGAAGGCATCTATCTTACCTTCGGAGGCTGAGACGGTCTGCCATGATATGTATAGCTGTTCCAGGGGCACCGGCAGAACCCTCCTGGCCTCTCTTGTTATTGCCTCATCCAGCATGGCTTTGGGTAATTCAGGCAGGGTTACCGGACGGGTCAGACAGTGAAGCCCGCTCAACCCGAGGATAACCTTCCTCGCGCTTATCTTGTTGCTCTTAAAGAGAAGTTTAATCTTGGCGACGAGTTCCGCCTCTTTGTCTTCAGTGTTAATATCGTTCAAGGGCGTATCCAGAGGTACGTCGGCCAGCTTGGTTATACGCTTGCCGCGAGTGACCATTAAGCGGATACTGTTGTCGTTAATATATAGAGTAGTAGTGCTCTTAGCCATAATCAGTTTCCTTCATAAGAGTAGACAACCATCTGGATACTGGCCGATGGCTCGCTTTCGGTGGAATCTTCGGGAATAGATATATGAGCCGACTGAACATTGCCGGTGGTGAAGCCATCGTTCAGGCTGATGATAAAATCAATAATACCGGACACCTCTCCTTCTACAGTAGTGGTAATTGATGTCGTAGAACAGCTGACGCCTTCGACCTCGTGGGTTGATATCTGCGTAGTACCCAGGTTCATTATTTCCACGCCACAGTACTCAGCGATTACGAAGAATTTATCGGTAACATCAGCACTCACCACAGTCTGGCGCAGTCTATCTTTTACTTCAATGAGCTGAGCTTCGCTTTCTTCTAATCTCTGTTGAAGCTCTTCCAGTTGCGGGCGCAGATCCGCTGCCCCGATACTATTCACACGCATTGTGGATAAACTCAGTTCCTCGTCCAGTTGGGTCTGTTCCTTGAGTTGCTGAGAACGAGTAACACCCAGACCGGCCAGGATAACGATAAATATACCCGCCGAGAGGATCAACCAGCTTGTTTTACTTAACTTAAAACCTTTCATAAAAGTGCCCGAAAACTCTCCAGAGATTAGAATGCCTGCCCGTACATGGAATACATGGCTGAAACCATTGATAGCGCGATAAGGCCGACGATTCCGGCTATGACCAGTGTCATTACCGGCTGAATCATACTTATCAGGGATTTGGTCTTGTCTTCTGCTTCAGACTCGTAGTTCTGGGCTACGGCAAGCAAGGAGGTATCAAGACTGCCCGTTTCCTCGCCGACTTTGACCATCTGTACCATCATCGGCAGAAAGATGGAGTTTTTTGCCATTGGCTTGGATAAGCCCTCACCTTTGAGCATGTCCGTCTGGACGTTGTAAAGTGCCTGGGCCATCACTCTGTTGTTACAGCCCTGGATAACGAGAGGCATAATTTCGGTCAAAGGCAGACCGGCCGTGAACAGTAGCGAGATACTCCGGCAGCAGCGGGAAAGCTCGTTAAGGTGCTTTACCCTCCCCAGCTGCGGGATACGCAGGGTTAGAACGTCGAGTTTATATTTGCCGTCCGGCGTTCTGATATAGATGAGTCCCAGCCCTATGGCGATAAATAATCCCAGAAAGATATGAAGAGCATAACTGCGGAGCAATACAGAGAAACTTATCATGATTTTGGTCAGGGCGGGTAACTCGGCACCGAGCGACCCGTACAGGTCGGCGAAAGCCGGCAGAACGAAGAACATTAATACGCCGACCACCACTACGGTCACCCCGGCGGCTATCATCGGGTACATAAGGGCGCCCTTGATTCCTTTACGGGTAACGATTTCCCTCTCCATATAATCGGCCACCTGCTTCAACATCGTCTCGAGGCCGCCGGTCTGCTCACCGATACTCAGCGTACGGCAGCTCATCGAAGAGAATATCGAAGGGTGGCGGCTCATGGCTGCTGACAGCTGGTTGCCGTTGCGTATATCGCTGATGACATCGTAAACTACTTTTTTGAGGGCGCGATTGGATATCTGTTCCTGCAATAATTGCAGAGCGGTAACAATATTGACGCCGGACTCAAGAAGCAGGGCCAGCTGCCGGTAGAACAGTATTATTTCGGTTTGTTTGACCTTGAATAATTGCGAGGTCAGCTTTCCCAGGCTGATGAACGGAGTGTATGGTCTGAGGTTAACCAGGCGGTAACCGGCATAACCGAGCATTTCGGTAATCGCGTCTTCGCTGGTTGCCGAAATTTTGCCTTTAACGATGTCGCCCGATTCACCGCAGGCTATGTATTGATAGAGCATATATTTTCCACTCCGGTATTTATCACCTCAACCAGTATCATCGAGTATAAAATATTCTTTCTTACCCTACAGAATAGGCATTACGCAAGACTTCAGCGGGGGTGGTTATGTCTTTCTTAACTTTATACATCCCGTCTTGCAGCAGCGTTATCATCCCCTCCTTTATTGCCTGGCTACGCAATTCATTGGCGGTTGTTCCCTTGACCAGTAACGTTTTGATATCGTCGCTGGTACAGAATAATTCGAACATGCCCGTACGCCCCCGGTAGCCGCTATTAGCGCATGATTTGCACCCGCTGCCCTGGAGAAATTCACTTCGTTCTTCGCCCATTTCCTGACTGTAAATCATGCGCTCCTCGGGGGAGGCTTCAACCGGACGGGCGCAATTGGAGCAGATACAGCGTACCATGCGCTGGGCAATCACGCCGATGAGAGCCGAGGATACCAGGAAAGGCTCCACACCGAGGTCGATGAGGCGCAGCACCACGCCCACGGCGTCATTAGCGTGGATTGATGACAGCACCAGATGTCCGGTAAGGGCCGACTGAATGGCGATATTGGCCGTTTCGGCGTCGCGTATCTCTCCGATCAATATCACGTCGGGGTCGAGCCTCAGTATGGACCTGAGACCGCTGGCAAAAGTGACGCCGGCGCGAGAGTTAACCTGAATCTGGTTAATATTTGAGAACCGGTACTCCACCGGGTCTTCTACGGTTATAATGTTGCGTCCTACCTGGTCAAGAGAATTTACAGAAGCATATAGCGTGGTGGTTTTGCCTGCCCCGGTAGGACCGCTTACCAGTATTATTCCGTAAGGTACTTTTAGCATCTTTTCGTATTTCATCATGCTTTCGGGGAGAAATCCAAGGTCGGGCAAGGACAGGGTCGCCCGGGACTTGTCCAGAAGCCGTAATACCGCCATCTCGCCGTAAACGGTGGCGACAATACCTACCCGGATATCTATCAGGCGACCTTTGGTTTTTACGGAAAACTGACCGTCCTGCGGGCGATGGTGGTCCGCGATGTTCATGTTGGCCAGAATCTTAATCCTTGAGATAATCGGTGTCATTGTCATCAGCGGGAGCGAAAACATTTCATGAAGTGTACCATCTATGCGGAAGCGTACCCGCAGTTTATCTTCACCGGGCTCAAGGTGAACATCGGAAGCTCTGGCTTTCACGGCTTCATCAATAATCAGCCTCAGGGCCTGGGCAACCGGGGCCTCCGTAGCGGTGTCAATGATTAATTGCTTGTCGGCTTTATTGACGTCTGATAATGATATACTGGAAATCTGTTTTTCAATCTCGTCATAGGCCTTATAGTTAAAGTCGATAGCCTCAAGCACTTCTTCCTGGGTAAAAGACTCAGACTCTACGCGCAGCTGACTCCAGCTGGCCAGGGCTTCGAGGGCAAGGATATCAGACGGGTTCGCCATGGCCACGCGCAGGACATTACCACCTATGGACAGTGGGATGGCGTTATACTTGCGGGCCATGGCCTCGGGAATGAGCTGTAAGGCTTCCGGCTCAGGCGTATTCTTACGCAAGCTATTTTTGGCTTTTTCAACAGATTTCGACATAACCAGGGGTTCCCCCATCTATGGATAAATACGTAGCCGCTATACAAAAATCTTATATGCCTTTCGTCCTATTTACAATAGCTCTTTGGTCATAGCTAATTTGAGGGATACAGTACCCTATCAGTGTTGCGTGTTGCTCGCCGTGGCTCTTTTCTATGGTAAAATATTATGTTAAAATACAATCGTAATCCTTAATAACACCAACGGTAGAATTAACAAACCGTGAGGAGACGCAATGATAGAGCTAATCGAAAGTTTTCTGAATTATCTGGCAGTAGAGAAAGGTTATTCCGAGCATACCGTAGTTGCCTATCGCAATGACCTGACGGGGCTGGCCGATTTCGCAAAAAAACAGGGCATAGCCTCCTGGGCCAATTTCAATCGGCAGAACATGTTGAGCTACCTGCTTGACCTCAAAGAGAGGGGCTATGTGGCCACCACGGCGGCGCGCAAAGTGGCGGCGGCGAGGTCTTTCTTCGGCTTTCTGGTATCGGAAGGCATCATCAAAACCAACCCTACCGAGAATATGAGTTCGCCCAGCGTGGGGAAGGCTTTACCCAAGCCCATACCCATTAGCCAGGTGCGTTTGCTGCTGGAACAACCGGCCAAGCTGTCTACGGCTGAAGCCAAGAGAGACAGGGCCATGCTGGAGTTACTATATGCCAGCGGTATGAGGATAAGTGAACTGGTGGCTTTGAACCTGGGCGATGTCAATACCGAGGGCGATTACTTCGTGCGCTGTTTCGGTAAGGGGCGCAAGGAACGTATTATCCCGCTTTATAAACAAATAGCCATGACCGTAAAGCAATACGTTGACGAAGACCGCCCCAAGTTAGCCCGCGGCAAGAAGGGAGATGCCCTGTTCCTTAATGCCCGCGGTGATAGACTCACACGTCAGGGATTCTGGCAGAAGCTTAAGGAGTACGCTAAATCGGCCGGATTGGGTGACCGGATTAGCCCCCATACCCTGAGACATAGCTTTGCCACTCATATGCTGAGCGGCGGGGCCGACCTGAGGTCGGTACAGGAACTGCTGGGACATGCCAATATATCTACCACGCAGGTCTATACTCACCTGACCACCGAGCATGTCCGCCGCACCTATGATAAGTCCCATCCCAGGGCTAACGAGTAATTTTCAGGAGGTAATGGATGCCAGGTAAATCGCGACACGGCAAAGGTAAGCATCCTCATCATAGCAAAAAAAGTAAGGCTATAAGACGGCAGACAACTATGCCCTCACAGCAGCAGGCAACCGCTGTGGCACCGGAGCCGACGGCACCCGTCAAGGCTCCACCTGCGCCCAAGGCAGCTGCAGCGTCGGCGGCAGTTACGGCGCCACGGTATCCCTATGTCGTCGGGGAACTGAAAAGAATCGGTATCCTGGCGGGGATAATTATCGTCGTCCTTATTGTGTTGTCAATTGTTCTATGATAGTTCTTCGCTGGCGGCCATGATGGACTTTAATGCGGCAAGAGCCAAATTGATTAAGTATCTCAGTTCTGAGATTAAAGATAAGCGGGTATTAGCTGCGATGTCCCGTATACCCCGTGAAGAGTTTGTTCCCCCGGAATATCGTCATCAGGCCTATGAAGACAGGCCGTTACCGATTGGCTGGGAGCAGACGATTTCCCAGCCGTATATTATCGCTCTCATGACGGAGGCGCTGGAACTCAGCGGAAGTGAAAAAGTGCTGGAGCTGGGTACCGGCAGCGGGTATCAGACGGCGATTCTCGCCGAGCTGGCCGGGCAGGTGATAACGGTGGAGCGTGTGTCGTCTCTGGCCAAGTCCGCCCGAAAGGTGCTGGATAGTCTGGGCCATAACAATATCGAGATACATCTCGCCGGGGAAACCCTGGGCTGGAAACAGGAGGCGCCCTACGATGCTATTATGGTTACCGCCGGGGCTCCCGGCATCCCGGATGACCTTCTATCCCAGCTGGCTGTTGGCGGTCGTATGATAATTCCGGTAGGTTCGCGTTATACACAGGAGCTTTGCAAGGTAACCAAACGGCAGGACAGGAATCTGGTTAAAAAGATGGGTGGCTGCCGCTTTGTTTCGCTGATAGGTAAAAACGCTTGGGAAAATTAAGACAGTAGTTCTTTACAAAGAGAAATGCGGTAAGTAGAAAGCAAAATAAAGAAGGAGGACACACGTGGAATTATTTGAGGCTATTAAGAGCAGGCGGAGCATCCGGCGGTACACGTCCGACCCTGTTGACGACAAGAAGGTTGAGGCGATTCTGGAGGCCGGCCGCTGGGCGCCGTCCTGGGCCAATACGCAGTGCTGGCGCTTCATGGTGGTGCGTGACCCAGAAATCAAGGCCAGGGTGGCCGAAACGCTATCGAAGATTAAGTTGCCCGATAAGGTGGTGGATAACCCTGGCGCCAATGCTATTAAGACGGTGCCGGTGCTCATCGTTGTCTGTGCGGAGATGGGTAAGTCCGGCGGTAAGCCCGGGTCCGGTGGCGGTGGTAGCGAGTACATTACCGACAAAGGCGACTGGTTCATGTTCGATACTGCCCTGGCGGTGCAGAACATGGTGCTGGCAGCCCATGCCATGGGGCTGGGCACGGTGATTATCGGCGCCTTTGATGCCGTTCAGGCAGAGAAAGTGCTGGGCGTGCCCGAGGGTTACCGGGTGGTTACCCTGTTCCCGGTGGGTGTGCCTGACCAGGAAGGTAAAGCGCCCCCCAGGAAAGAGCTGTCCGAGATTACTGTCAGGGACAGGTGGAATAAGTAGCTTAAAACGCGGTTGATATGCGTTTTCGATTCTGGGTTCTCATAGCAGTCGTCCTGTTCGTTATCGGTATCGGGGCCGGCATAGTCATCAGTGCTGTCATGCCAGCCGCTGTCTCCGGTCTTTTCTCCGAGCAGGTATCCGCCCTTGAAGATATTGTGGCTGATTTAGGCGCGTATCAGGTAACGACGGCAGTGTTCATCTTTTTAAAGAATGCAACTGTCGTGGTCCTCAGCTTCCTGTTCAGCCCGTTTTTATGTATCGTGCCCGTTCTGGCCTTGCTTTTCAACAGCGCGTTCTTGACTTACATCGCGGCAATAGTGGTCCAGGAAAAATCGCTCGGGTTTCTACTGGCCGGGCTGCTCCCTCACGGTATTATCGAAATCCCCGCCCTTATCATCGGCGAAGCGGCGGCTCTCAGCTTCGGGGTGGCGATGATAGTCGCCCTTTTTACCAGAGATAGAGGCAGCAGGCTGCTGCCTAACTTTAAAATGAACTTGAAATATATTCTGCTGGCCCTGGCCCTTCTCGTACCCGCCGCCATCATAGAAACGTTCGTTACGCCTCTCCTGTTATCATAGGCGGAGGTTATTACGAATGCTTGCCCCGTTCAGTCGACTACGAGTATAATAATATCGGATGATATAGATAGCAGGTGATTTGATGCAACAATACGGACTGAATAAAATTCGCAACACAATTTTACTGTCCCACGGGGGCGCCGGTAAGACATCGCTGGCGGAGGCAATGCTCTTTAATACCGGGGCTGTCAGTCGATTGGGCAAGGTTGATGACGGCTCTTCTACCTCGGACTATGACCAGGATGAAATAAAGCGCAAAATCAGCATTAATCTGTCCCTGCTGCCCTGCGAGTGGCGGGATGCCAAGATAAATGTTATCGATGCCCCGGGTTATACCGACTTCGTCGGGGAAGTCAAGGCGGGTATGCGGGTCAGTGAGAGTGCCGTAATCGTCATCTGCGCTACCTCGGGAGTAGAGGTCGGCACGGAGATGGTCTGGGGATACTGCGAGGAGGCGGAATTACCCCGTCTTATATTTGTTAACAAGATGGGACGAGAGAACGCCGACTTTTTCAAGATTGTGGAAGAAATACGGAACAAGTTCGGTTCCAGGTGTTTGCCGCTGCAACTGGCCATCGGCGCCCATACTGGCTTTGAGGGAGTGGTTGACCTGCTGTCCATGAAAGCGTATACCGGTACCGAGTCTAAAGAAGCGGATATACCGGAAGCACTGAAAGCCCAGGCCGATTCTTACCGGGAGAAGCTGGTAGAGGCTATCGCCGAGATTGATGATGCTCTCATCGAGAAATACCTGGGTGGTGAGGAAATCAGCCAGGAGGAACTGGCCAAGACATTACGCCAGGCGGTCATCAGCGGACGTATTGTGCCCATATTGACCGGCTCGGCGCTGCAGAATGTGGCCGTTAACCGGTTGATGGATGCTATATGTGACTACCTGCCCGTACCCGGGGAGCAGAAGGTAGCCGTTAGCGACGGTTCCACCGTAGACCCGAGCGAGACGGCGCCGTTGGCTGCTCTTGTCTTTAAGACCACCGCCGACCCCTACGTCGGCAAACTTACCTACTTCCGCGTCTATAACGGGGTTATCAGCAGTAACTCCCAGGTCTATAATGCCAACCAGAAAGCTGCCGAGCGCGTCGGCCAGTTGTTCATGATGAGAGGCAAGACACAGGAGCCGGTGTCTCAGGTCGGGGCAGGCGATATCGGCGCCGTGGCTAAATTGAACGTGACCGACACCGGAGATACGCTGTGCGCGCAGGACAAGCCTGTCAAGCTAACGCCCATTGTTTTCCCCCAGCCTACGTTCCGGGAGGCCGTCTATCCCAAGACCAAGACCGATGTGGACAAGATGGGGACGGCCCTGTCCCGCCTGGCCGAGGAAGACCCTACTTTAACGGTGCACCGCGAGTTGGGCACCGGGGAGACAATTATTTCCGGCATGGGCGATACTCACCTTGCCGTGGCTGCCGAAAAGATGCAGCACAAGTTCGGCGTAAACGTGGAACTGGCTATCCCCAAGGTGCCGTATCGGGAGACAATCACGGTGCCGTCTAAAGCCGAGTACAAGCACAGGAAGCAATCCGGCGGTCACGGCCAGTACGGTCATGTCCTGCTGAACCTGGAGCCGTTACCGGAGCGCGGTGAAAACGAGTTTGCCGGAAAGATAGTCGGCGGGTCAGTGCCCAAGAACTACATCCCGGCGGTGGAAAAGGGCGTCGCCGAAGCGGCCCAGGAGGGCGTGCTGGCCGGCTACCCGGTGGTCGGTGTCAAGACAACCCTCTACGATGGAAGCTTCCACCCGGTCGACTCTTCCGAAATATGTTTTAAAATCGCCGGGGCCGGGGCATTGAGAAAGGGGCTTTCCGATGGTCAACCGATTCTCCTGGAGCCGATTATGAATCTCAAGGTAACCGTGCCTAGCGACCTTACCGGCGACATCATCAGCGACCTCAATACCAAGCGGGCCCGCGTGCTCGGCATGAACCCCGAGGGCGGTAACAATGTTATCGAAGCGCAGGTGCCCCTTGCCGAAGTCCAGCGCTACGCTATTGATTTGAAGTCGATGACGCAGGGGCGGGCGACCTATACCATGGAGTTCGACCACTACGAAGAGGTGCCGGCCCAAATCACGCAGAAGATAGTCGCCCAGAAACAGTCGGAAAAAGAATAATTAGCGTTAACTATAATTTTTATGTCATTGCGAGTCCCGATAAAATCGGGACAAAGCAATCCGTTTCTCTGTGATGGCGGATTGCTTCGGGCTCTCGCCTGTCAAAGAACTTGTTCGGCGAGCAGGTCGCCCTCTCAATGACAACACATCAGTCGTATGCCGTCCCGACAGGTCCGGGGCGCTCTTGTCTTATGTGGGCCTGATTTCCTGCTTCATGAAGATGATATAGCTGATAGCGAAGCAGATGGCGCTCAGGCTTACCATGCCGACAAAGTGAGGCCAGATAGCCAGCAGACTCTGCCCCAGGCTGAGGGGATTCGGCACCATATACATCGCCTGAGCTCTGGTGATAATTCCCAGGCCTTTCGCCACGGGTACGAGGAGCACGTAATATGCCTCCTGAAAGAGGTAGCTGGGCGAAAGCCGCAGTAACGTCTGCTGCAACTCGGCATTTTGTATCTGCGCTTCCAGAGTGGCGCCCTCGCCAACGGGTGCCAGGGAATTGGCTATGGCCGGGCCCAGCCCCAGCATCACCCAGAAAAAGTAGAACACGAGGAAGAGAGCAATCGGTAATAGAAGAGAACCGGCCGCCCTCCGGAATACCACGGAGAACAGCATCGACAGGCCCATCCAGAAAGCTCCGTAAACAACGGTAATAACCAGATAAAGAAAGAGCCGGATGATTTCCACGGCAGTGGGCGGTACGCCGATCATTCTCAGCCCGTAACCGGCCACCAGTAAAAGGGTCGTCCCTATCATGATGATCATGGTGATGATGCCCGCCAGAAACTTGCCATTGATGACGCTGTCCCGGTAGACGGGTTGAGCCAGGAGACGACTCAGCGTGCCGCCGGTACGCTCGCTGTTGATAGCATCAAAACCCAGGGCTATACCTACAATCGGGATGACAAGGCCGAGGGAAAAAGTCAGTGACGGGATGTTCTGAAAAGACGATGTAAATAATGCCAGGAAAACAAAGCCACTTTTAGTAACCGCCCCGCTCGTTTCCAGGGCCGCGCGGATACCCTGCTGAACTGCGTACAGGCCGAAACCACTGGCTACCAGCGCCAGCAGAAACAGGACCAGAAATCGGATACTGTTAAAGTAGTCGGCCAGTTCCTTGCGTACTATTGCTAACATTATGTAAGACTAATTCTCCTTGAAGTACTTCATGTAGATATCGTCCAGAGAGAACTCGTGGGCCTTCATCTGTACCAGCAAGGCGTTGTTATCTACCACCGCCTTGGATATTTGCGACCGTAAATCGGAGTCGGTGCTGATTTTAAGCGTGGTGCCGTCAGCTTCGACCTTCTCCACACCTTTGATTTTCTTGATAATATCTACCAGTTCCGCTTTCGGTTCGGCTGTTTCGACTTCTATGATGAAACGACCGCCTGCCATCGCTTCCCTGCCGAGCTCGTCAATGCCTCCTTCGATTACCATTTTGCCCTTGGATAGAATGCCGACACTCTGGCATACCCTCTGCACCTGGTAGAGCTGGTGTGAGGACAGCAAAACGGTGGTTCCCATTTTGGGCAGGCCGGCAATGATATCGAGAATCTGGTTGATACCGGATGGGTCGAGGCCGGAGGTAGGCTCGTCAAAGATGACCAGTTTTGGCTGTTTGATAAGTACGTCGGCAATGCCCAGGCGCTGCCTCATACCGCGGGAAAACTTGCCGGTGACCATGTCCCGCTCTTCGGTCAGGCCTATCATTTCCAGCACTTCATCAATGCGGCGCTCGGTTTCCGCAAGATCGATGTTGTTCAGGTCGGCAATAAATCTCAGGTTTTCCCTGGCGGTGAGGTTATCGTAGAAGCCGACCTCTTCGGGAAGATAACCGACGATTCGTTT
>DAOVRI010000029.1 GCA_030628245.1 Dehalococcoidales bacterium | reverse complement strand
TAGAATCAGTCCTGCAAAACAGGCAAAACGCCACCAACAACCCCAAGCCGCTTATCAATATTCCGAAAGGAGCACGATAGAAAATGCCTAAAGTTGATTACGAAAGAAACCTCGTCAGGAAACCCGTTTATGAGGTCGGTGCCCAGGCAGTCGGCAAGCACAAAGGCCACCAGGTGCCATCGATGACTTATATGAGCAATGCCCTCGTGCCCGGAAGCAATACCTACGTTGAAATCAGCTGGATATATGACGTTCCCACGCCAAACCCGTACGTCTTCGAGCATGCCCATAATTACAACGAGATTGTGTTGCACATCGGCAGCGACCCCGATAATCCCGAAGCCCTCGGGGGTGAAATGCAAATAGAAGTCGAGGGACAGCCCCTTGCCTTCGACAGGACGACCGCTCTCTTTCTGCCCAAAGGCACCAAACACGGCCCGCTGACCTGGCAAAAGGTCACCCGCCCGCATCTGGAAATGACGATAATGCTGGGCTGCGGCGATTTCGCCAAGGCGATGCCGGGCAGAAACCCCGAGGGGTAATTGCCAATATATTATAAAAGGAGGACGGAGAAAAGTGGCTGAACTGAAACACGCTAAATACATCATCACCGATATTAAACATGACATGAAATTGCCTCAATACCGGATCGGCGCTTTAAGAGCGCAGCAGAGGCCCCCCGAGCAATCTACCCGGGTGATGTGGCTGGACGACGAGGTTATACCCGGCGCCTTCTATACGGAATGCGTCTGGTTCATGCCGGGGATGGGGTCCGAGCAGGCCACAGTTGAAACTCACGAGCACTCTTTTAACGAAATCATAACGTTCTTCGGAACCAACTATGAAGACCTGCATGATTTAGGCGGTGAAGTCGAGTTATGGCTGGAAGACGAGAAAATCATCATGACCAGGAGTTTCCTGGCATTCGTGCCGGCCGGAATGAAGCACTGCCCGCTGATTATCAGGAGAGTGGACCGGCCCATTTTTCACTTCACAGTCGGAACCGGGAAAGAGTACGGCTAATAATACAAGACACATACATTATATTCATATAACCAAACACTCAGAAAGGAATAGTTAAAATGGCAGAATCAAAATACGGGAAGTATATCTGCACGGAACTCAAAAAAAACATCCCGCTGCCTCCTTACCGGGAGTGGGAACGGGACATGATCGGCGATGGGCTGTGGGACGGCTACCACCGCGGCCTGGAGCACGTCGTCTGGACGGACGCCGAGGTAATGCCCGGCTCTTTTTACTCGGAGATGGTCTGGCAGTGGAGCCAGAAATACCCCGGCATGCGGCCGCGTCCGGTACTCACTCCGGAACAAATCGAAGAAGCGAAGAAACGGCCGGGCGGCCAGGGCGTTCCGCCGCACGCGCACCCCTTCCCGGAGCTGCTCTCCTTCTTCGGGACGGACACAGAACACCCGGAAGACTTGCGCGGCGAGGTGGAGTTCTGGCTGGAGGACGAGAAATATGTCTTCACCAAGAGCTTCGTCGTCTATATCCCGGCCAACCTCACCCACTGCCCGCTGAGAGTCCTCCGCATGGACGACTCGTTCTTCCACTACACCATCGGCCCCGGCGGGTCTTACGTCTAGTCTCGTAGCATCGAGAGAAAGAAAGGAAACGCTGATGTCGAAATTGAAATACGAAAAAATGTTTGTGACCCAGGACAAACCCGGTTACAAGTACCCCGCGTACATACACCCCAACGCCAAGACGACGAAGCGCCTGGCTTATATCGATGAGACGACGGTAAAAGGCGCGGAGTTCGGCTGTGAGAACATGTGGCTGCTGCCAGGCGGCCCCAAAGAGCAGCAAATAATGGACGCCAACACCCAGCCCTACGACCGTTTCTTCGGCTTCTACGCCTTCAACTACGACAATATCCGCGACCTCTGCGCGGAAATGGAAGTCTACATTGGCGGCGAGAAACACATCGTCAAAAGAAGCGGCGCCATGTTCATTCCAGCCAACCTGGAGGTCGGCCCGCTGACCATTCGCAACATCACCAAGCCCATCTTCTTTACCATCGAATTCCCCTGCGGTAAAGGCCTGAAGAAGAAATATCAATAGGTTTGCAGCTATCGCGCGAGGAGATTCGATATCCGGGTCTCCCCGCCTGGCTCTATTAAAGGAGTGTGCTTTATGGCTAAAACCAAGTACGGTAAATATATCATCAGCGAGCTTAAGCAGCCTAAAGTAGAAGCTGAATGGACTCCGCCGATATTGGCAGCCGGGAAAAATAAAGGCGGACGCGTCCTGTACCTGGACAATGACGTCGTGAAGGGAGCTTTTTACATGGAGTGCGTCTGGGTACTGCCCCAGCCGGCGGGCACCGTGCCGGGCGGCGAGGCCGACAGGCGCGTCGGCACGGAGCCTCATACGCACGATTATGACGAGGTTATTGCCTTCATCGGCACCGACCTTGATGACCCGTATGACCTGGGCGCCGAGGCAGAGCTATGGCTGGGTGATGAAAAGCATATTATCAACAAGAGCTGCCTCGTCTTTATCCCCGCGGGACTCCGGCACTGCCCGCTGACGTTCCTGAGAGTGGACCGTCCCGTGTTCCACTATACCACGGGTCCCAGCAAGATGTACTTCTAAAGATTAGCTTCGGGGATAAGCCTGGCCGCCACGGAGCTCTATTAAGACCCGGACAGAAGCCAGAAGATAATGCCCGCTATCAGCATCATAACCCCCAGGGCGATGGCTATCCAGCCACCTGTTTTCACTGCCCCGGGCTGCGGGCGCTCCGGCCAGTGTGACACGAACTCTCTCACGTCAGTACGGGCCATGAGAGCTTCATAGTATTTCCTTTCCTCGTACCTGCCCCAGATAATCCCGCTAATACCCAGGACCATAAACACACCGCCCACAATCATCATTATATACCAGTCCCCTTGAGGCATAGTACGGCCGACTCCTTAACGTGGAGCATCAGTGCTAAAACTATATGCCATCGGCGCGGAATTTGCAAACAGGCGGGCCGGTCCGTAAACCCCGCCCGCCTGCTTAAATAAACAATATTATTTTACTTCAACTTTGGCGCCAGCCGCTTCCAGTTTCTGTTTGGCGGTGGCGGCCTCTTCCTTGCTGATGCCTTCTTTAACCGGTTTGGGCGCGCCTTCCACCAGGTCTTTGGATTCCTTCAGACCCAGGGTGGTCAACTCGCGGACGGCCTTGATGACATTAATCTTGTTAGCGCCGATTTCCGTAAGAATGACGGTGAATTCCGTCTGCTCCTCGGTCTCAGCAACCTCAGCCGCCGGTGCTGCCGCAGCAGCTACGGCTACCGGTGCCGCGGCGCTCACGCCGAACTCGGTCTCCAGAGCCTTCACCAGCTCCGCCAGCTCCAGCACGGACATGTTCTTGATGGTCGACATTATATCGTCGATAGCCGCCGACGACACCTTGGGCTTTCCGGCCTTGGCCGCCTTGGGTTTCTTGGCCTCTTCCTTTTCCGGTGCGGGCTTTTCAGCCTTCGGTTCTTCGACTTTTGGCTCTTCCGGAGCGGGCTCCTCGGCTTTAGGCTCTTCCGGAGCGGGCTCTTCGGCCTTCGGTTCTTCCATTGCAGGCTCTTCGGCCTTCGGTTCCTCTACCGCAGCTTCTTCTTTCTTCTCTTCGTCTGCCATTTTACTCTCCCTCCAGTTGTTGAATTCTAGCCTGCAGCACTCCCATAACACCCCTGATAGGGCCCGCAAGCACATTTACCAGTCCGTAGATTGGACTCTGCATTCCGGCCAATACCTGGCCTATTAACACCTCTCTCGACGGTAATCTGGCCAGGGACTCCACATCACCGGGACTTAAGACTCTATCCGCGAAAAAGCCCCCCTTGATTCTCAGGATTGACTTCGTGGTGCGGATGTAATCCGTCAGGACCTTGGCCACGTCGGGTATCTCGCCATAGCCGAAAGCCACCGCTACCGGACCCGAAAAAGAGTCGGCCAGTTCGTCCATGCCAACCTTCTTTACGGCGAATTGCGCCAGCGAGTTCTTCACCACCCTATATTCGATACCCGCCTCCCTCAACTTGCGGCGCAAATCGTTCAACTCGGCAGTGGTCAGACCCCGGTAGTCCGTCAGGACACCGACATTGCACCCGGAGAATGTCTCCTGCAGGCTTTCGACAAGCTTTACCTTCTTTTCTGTTGCCATTCTCATACCTCCTGCAATACCACCGTACTCCACACTAATTCAACCGTGTGTAAAGAAAAAGTCCCTGTGCCTGCCGCACAAGGACCTGACTAAATCTGTACTCAGTACAGTATCGCTTTATCCTCGGCAGGCACACCATTAAGCCCCGATAGAATCGGGACACCCGCTGTCTCAGGACTCTTAATTCAATTATTAATCTATTTTAGCACAACTCTACGGGGTCGTAAAGCTAGCTGGCGCTTAAAGCCAGTGCGGTTGAAAGGTCGAGCTTTATGCCCGGCCCCATGGTGGTGGTAATATAGGCGCTCTTGACATACTGTCCCTTGGCGCCGCTGGGCCTGGCTTTGACCACGGCTTCCATTACCGCGGTCAGATTATCCAATAACATTTTTTCTTCAAAGCTGACCTTACCCAGAGGCACATGGATAATGGCCGTCCTGTCCAGTTTATATTCCACTCTCCCCTTGCGCGCGTCCTCAATTACCCTGGGCAAATCATTCATCTGGACAACCGTCCCGGACTTGGGATTGGGCATTAAGCCCCGCCTGCCCAGAATTTTACCCAGCTTGCCTACCTTACCCATCATTTCGGGGATGGCAATGGCCGTATCGAAATCAATCCAGCCATCTTCGATTTTCTTGATAAGGTCATCACCGCCGACATAATCCGCGCCGGCGTCCGAGGCCACTTTCTCCGACTCTCCCTGGGCAAAAACCAGAACACTCACCTTCTTGCCCAATCCGTGAGGCAGCAGAGCTACCCCTCTTACCTGCTGCTGAGCATTGCGCGGGTCGAGGCCCATCCGCAGGTGAAGCTCGATGGTCTCATCGAACTTGGCATGGGCCGACTTTTTGGCCAGCTCAATCGCTTCCTGCGGTTGGTATGCCATTGTCCGGTCAACCTGTGCTGCTGCTTCCTGATATTTCCCGCCGTGTCTTACCATGTTACTCCACCTTTATACCCATACTCCGGGCAGTTCCTTCAATAATCCGCTCGGCGGCTTCAATACTGTTGGCGTTCAGGTCTCTGGCCTTAAGCTCGGCAATTTCACGGAGCTTTTGCCTGGAGAGCGTACCGGCCTCCTCATGCCCCGCCAGGCCACCGGCTTTTTCGATACCCAGTGCTTTCCTGAGCAAATCGGATGTCGGCGGCGTCTTGGTTATGAAGGAATATGTCCTGTCTTCATAAACCGTTATTTCAACCGGTATAATGGAACCGGACTGGTTTGCCGTCCGTTCGTTATACTCCTTACAAAAACCCATGATATTGAGCCCGTGCTGACCTAAAGCCGGACCCACCGGCGGTGCCGGATTTGCCTGCCCGGCTGGAATCTGTAGTTTAATAACTGCTTTTACCTTTTTTGCCATTCTGTATCTCCGGAAACATCACAGTTTGTCTATCTGTAATAAGTCAAGCTCCACCGGCGTTTCCTGACCGAATAAGGAGAGAAGCACCTTGACTTTGCCTTTTCCCATGTTTATCTCATCGACGACACCCACGAAATCAATAAACGGGCCGTCAGTAACCCTGACGCTCTGCCCCTTGCGGAAGCCAATCTTGACCTTGGGAGTCTCGGACGTCATCTGTTTCAGAATCTCACCAACCTCTTTCTCCTGCAGTGGCGTCGGTGTGTTGCCGCTGCCGACAAAACCGGTAACACCCGGAGTATTACGAACGACGCTCCAGCTGGTTTCATCCATCCTCATCTGGACCAGGACATAACCGGGCAATATTTTCTTGGTCACTGTGCGGCGGCGTCCACCCTTGACCTCAATCTCATCCTCGGTGGGTATCACCACCTGGGTAATTTCGTTCCCGGAGTCCATGAACTTAATACGCTGCTCCAGGTTCTTCTTGACCCGCTCTTCATGCCCGGAATAGGTATGAATCACGTACCAGTTTTTGTCATTCTCCGCCACAAATAACCTCACTACCTGAATTTTTGGGAAAAACAATGACTGTCCCCTACATCAGACGACCTCAATTCAATCCGGGAGACAATCTTTTATCCACCCACGAATACTCTGTTCACGAGTTCAGTGAAACCGAAATCAATAGCTCCCAGAACGATGCCCGCAATAATGGTAACAATCAGTACCAGTCCCGTTAAGTACGCGACCTCTCTCCTGGTGAGCCAGACTACCTTTTTCAGCTCATTGACAATCTCGCTAACGTAATTGAATAGCTTAAAGCCTCTTCGCTTGGTTGTCGTCTGATGCGTCATCGTCGATTACTTCCGCTTAATAGCAGCGCCTGGCTACTTTGCCTCCCGATGCAGTCGATGTGTGCGGCAGCGGGGGCAATACTTGTTAAGCTCTAAACGCTGCGTATCGTTTCTCCTGTTTTTAGTTGTCGTATAGGTCCGCTCCTTGCACTCGGTACAGGCAAGGTAAATCACACCCCGTGCTTCAGCTTTCTTGGCCATAATTTATTCTAGAATCTTGGTAAAGGTGCCAGCACCTACCGTCCTACCTCCTTCACGAATAGCAAAACGCAGACCCTCTTCCAGAGCGACCGGGTAGATGAGTTTTATCTTCATATTGATGTTATCACCGGGCATGACCATCTCCACGCCTTCCGGCAGCTCGATGGTGCCGGTAACGTCGGTCGTCCGGATGTAGAACTGGGGCTTGTAGCCGTTAAAGAACGGGGTATGCCGGCCGCCTTCATCCTTGGTCAAAACGTAGACCTGGCCCTCGGCGTAGGTATGCGGTTTGATGGTACCCGGAGCCGCCAGCACCTGGCCGCGCTCGATGTCTTCACGCTCGACGCCCCTGAGAAGCGCGCCAACGGCATCGCCCGCCTCGGCCTGGTCCAGCGTCTTATGGAACATTTCCAGACCGGTAATAACGACCTTGCGAGGCTCATGATGCAGACCGACAATCTCGACATCATCGCCGACTTTTACCGTACCGCGTTCAACCCTGCCCGTGGGCACGGTGCCCCGCCCCTTGATGCTGAAAACATCCTCGACATGCATCAGGAACGGCTGGTCCTTGGGGCGTTCCGGTACCGGGATATAAGCGTCAACGGCTTCCATCAGCTTCAGGATACCGCCGCACCATTCGCATTCGGCCTTACCACAGCCGCACTCCAGGGCTTTAAGGGCGCTGACACGTACAATCGGAATATCATCGCCGGGGAACTCGTATTTACTCAGGAGCTCCCTTACCTCCATTTCCACCAGCTCCAGCAGCTCTGCGTCATCCATCATGTCCACCTTGTTCAGGGCGACCACGATGTAAGGGACCTGCACCTGGCGCGCCAGCAGGACATGCTCTCTGGTCTGCGGCATGGGCCCGTCCGGGGCGCTTACTACCAGTATGGCCCCGTCCATCTGGGCGGCACCGGTAATCATGTTTTTAATAAAGTCGGCATGACCGGGACAATCGATGTGGGCATAATGCCTTTTCTCTGTTTCGTATTCAATATGGGCAATGGCAATGGTCAGACCCCTCGCCTTCTCTTCCGGGGCATTGTCGATACTCTCGAAGGACCGATAACCGGTGGTGCCGTACTTGGACAACACCAGCGTCATCGCCGAGGTGAGGGTCGTCTTTCCGTGGTCAACGTGACCGATAGTGCCCACGTTTACATGTGGTTTTGTCCTGTCAAATTTCTGTTTTGCCATTTCAACCTCCCTTTATTCCGAGCCCACAATCGGATTCGAACCGATGACCCCATTCTTACCAAGAATGTGCTCTACCGACTGAGCTATGTGGGCGCCTGTTTTATTATACAGATATTTATGACTATTTGTCTATACTTTTATAATATTGGACTTACATTATGGTGGAGGGGGCAGGATTCGAACCTGCGTAGCCCTTAGGGCGGCAGATTTACAGTCTGCTCCGATTAACCACTCCGGCACCCCTCCCGGCGCAGTCCACCACTTCAAACCCAGCCCGAGGAGGGATTCGAACCCTTCAACCTACCGATTACAAGTCGGTTGCGCTTCCATTGCGCCACTCGGGCATAATTCTCAACACAATAAAATAATAGGGTAACTTAAGTATTATAAGAACGGCGAACGTAAAAGTCAAGCTGCGCGTGTACAGCGCGGGTACGCTAACGGTAAAAGATGTAGCGCATTCTTCTCCTGTAGAAATAGCCGGCGACCAGGCCGACGGCCAGCCCGCCCAGGTGGGCCTGCCAGGCTATGTTCGGTATGAAACCCGGTATCGACCAGATAACAAAAAACAAGAGAACCACAACCCAGAGAGGCATCGGGATAATAAAATACAGCCGAACCGTTAATCTGGGCATCATCACCACCAGAACGCCCGCTATGGCATAGACAGCTCCAGAGGCACCAACGACTATGGACAGAGAGTCTCCCAGGAGCAAGTACAGGACGTTACCTACAATACCGCCAACGAAGTAGACGAGGAGAAACCTGCTACTTCCTATCAATCGGTGTAAGAAAGAGCCGAAAAAATAAAGGGTTATCATATTACCGAGGATATGTCCAAAACCACTATGTATGAACATACTGGTGAGTATAGTCCATGGTCGGCTGGGGAAGTAATACGGTATCAACCCCATGTAATAGGTAAACCTGTCGCTGATAACTTCATGATACTCACCGAAAGGATACCTTCCCTCGCCAGAAACAAGAATGGCCACGAAAAACATCAGATTGGCGATGATTATTATCCATACGGGACTCAGATTAAAACCGCCGTAATCCCTGGGTCTCCTCGCCGGGGGAGGAGAAGGCCTCGTATAATCTCTATCGCTTAACGGCAATTATCAACTCCATAACAGATATCTCTATACTCATTATAACAGCTTTCTACACGCGTGGGTAGCTTTACAGGCTTGACTTGAAAGCGGGAAAAAGCGATAATAATTAGGATTGCAGAGAACGTTCCCCGATAGCTCAACGGTAGAGCGAGCGGCTGTTAACCGCTAGGTTCATGGTTCGAATCCATGTCGGGGAGCCAGAATTTCCTCTTTTCGTTTGTCAGAACCGGAAGAAGGTGGTAAAAATGAACGAACAATCCGAGCAACTAAAATTCGCCGTCTTGATAGACGGCGATAACGCACAGGCATCCCTCCTCCCCCAGATTCTAACCGAAGTCAGCAAAGTGGGGCTGATTACCATCAAAAGGATATACGGGGACTGGACTACCACCAGTATGAACAGCTGGAAGAACTCCCTTCATAAGTACGCGATTCAACCGATGCAGCAGTTCAGATATACTATCGGCAAGAACGCGACGGACAGCGCCCTGATAATCAATGCAATGGACCTGCTGCACAGCCACAATGTCGATGGTTTTTGCATCGTTTCCAGCGATAGCGATTACACCCGGCTGGCAACGAGAATCACCGAGGCAGGGCTCTTCGTCATCGGCGTGGGCGAGAAAAAGACTCCGGAAGCCTTCATCAATGCCTGCGCCCAGTTTATCTACTGCGAAAACCTCGCTTCCACCAAAGAACCCAAGAGGCGGACGAGTAGAAGAAAGAAGAAAGAAGAGAAAGCGGACTCAACCAGCGCCCTTCCGCTGCTACTCCAGGGCTTTGAGATGGCCGCCAAAGAAGAGGAGTGGGTGTACCTTTCGGCAATGGGTACGGCCCTCCGTAAGCTCAATCCGGCATTCGACCCCCGGGAATTCGGCCACCAGAAATTACAGTCGCTGATTAAAGATTATCCGAGTAAGTTTACGTTAAAACTGGACGAATCCAAGACCCCACCGGTAGCCTACGTGGCTCTGACGGATAAATCAAGGGGAAAATAGCTCGATTGATATATACAGCACCAGGTACGAGTCAGTCCCGGGGATTGTTTATTCTCGTTAATCCTTCTCCCACCTGTACAGTTGCTTCTTCTTCTTTAGCTGCTCCAGTCCGCAATTAAAGCAGATGCCGTTGTGGCAGCATATCACCGCCCCGCATTCCGGGCATTTCCATTTTTCCTCTTCCTTCTCCAGAAACGCCTCCATGCCGTTCTCTTTGATATACTCAAGATTCTCAACCATGCTCATCCGGTAACGTTCTCTATAACGTTTATCAATATGATTTAAATGCTTGCAGGGAAACTCGTCACACTCGTAGCAGTATTGTACCTGCCCGCTCATGAGTAAATTACATCTCTTCTTCAAGAAAGCGCAGTTCTTACCCCTGGGACGGCAGCCGGCGCAGTATCCCATTTTTATACCCTTGCTCTTGACATCGTTTTTCAGAGCAAGATAACCGGAGCATATACCGCAGTTCATGCCGCAGGGAGCGATTAATATTTCATCCATTTTCTCACTCCTAGCGTGTATGGGTGCCGTAGGCGATGTGCGTCCCACCGGACGGATACTCGAATTTCCTGGCGGCTATCTGCACCATTTCCTGTCCCAGCTCGCGGGTTGCCTGCAGGCACTTCTCCAGATTCTTAACGTCGCCTTTACCGCCCGCGTAAGCGGCGATAAAGCTGGCCGGGAGCATCCGGCGTGTAATCATGTAGAAATACAGGTCCTTCACGGCATCGACGAGTCCAAAGCTGCCGGCCACGGCTATTACGCCTCCGACCTTGTTGGCCAGATTTCTTCCGGGTTGACCCAGCGCAATCGTCCGGTCGATGACCGTCTTACCCTGCCCTGTCATGTTATAGAAATATACCGGCGTGCCGAAGATAATGCCGTCGGCTTCCAGCAGCTTCAAATAGAGTTCCTGCATATCGTCCTTGATATGACATTCGCCCGCCTTGCGGCAAGCCCAGCAGCCATCGCAGGGCTTTATATCCTTACCGGCGATTGAATATAATTCCGTTTCGGCACCTTCCTGTTGGGCAGCACCGAGCGCCTCACCCAGTAATATTTCCGTGTTTCCCTGTGTCCGCGGACTGAATGAAAGACCTAGAATCTTCACATCTTGCCTCCTGTCTACTGATATTCAATATTGCCACATTATAGCACCGGCGAATTGCGGCAGGAAACAGAAAGCACAGCCTTTCAATCTGTGCTTTCGTAAACTCTAACCGTTAAATGACGTTAATGTACTTGATTATTCACGATTCCCGGGATAAGCCTTCCCATCTTTCAGTTCAATATAGCCTACAGTAGCCATCTCATCCAGCATAAGCTCCACCAGGTCGGGAGTTAGTTTGGGATAGACAGTATTCCGTTCGAAATCATCATACTTACCCAGTATGTCATCTACGGTCAAGCCTGGCTCCGCCTTGATTTTTTCCAGTATACTCATTTGCCTGCGGTACTCACCAAGAAAGTACCCGCCGGTTGCCAGGTCGATAGGCTCGATTTTAAAGACAGCCGAGGTTCTGGCATCCTCGCAGACAAAAGCCCATCCTTCCCCAAGTCGAGGAAAAATCACACCATCTATCGACTGAGGAGTCTCCGACATGCGGAACCCGATTCCATCGTACTTCTTCATACTCGGGTCTTTGACACTGTGGCCGCCGTGGTGCCGGTACATGATACGGTCAAAGTGTTTGTTCCCGCTATTCATCATGACTACGACTTTAGGCATCATTTCGGCTATCATGCCGGGACAGACCCTGCCTTCGAACCTCTCTCCGTCATAGGTAATCTGGTCACCGATTTTATAACCGAAGTGACAGGGGAATTTCTCTTCATCACCCAGAAACGCAATCAATGTGGCTCTGACTGTAAACGGCACGCGCAAACACCTCCTTTAGTTCACCATTAAATTCGGGGCTAATTTTATTAAATGCTCTAAAGCTTAATTTCAGTAAGTTTGGGACTGACGATTAATTTCGGCTCGGTTACCGACTGGACATCTTCGGCGGTCAGGCCGGACGCTACTTCTCTAAGTAAAAGACCTTTCGGAGTGACTTCTATAACCGCCAAGTCGGTAACGATAAGGTCAACCACCCCCTGCGCTGTCAGGGGATAGGAACACTCTTTTACTATCTTGTACTGGCCATCGTTGGTTATGTGCATCATGGCGATAATAACTTTTTTAGCGCCGACAGCCAGGTCCATGGAACCGCCGATATTGCCGATATCCTCCGGCAATCCCCGGCCCGGGTTCTGCCACCCCGCCAAATCGCCCTTTTCTGAGACCTGTAAGGCGCCCAGGACGGCCACGTCCATGTAACCGCCCCGTATCATGGCGAACGACTCGTTTTCGGAAAAATAGCAGCTACCCGCCAGCTCGGTGACCGGCTGGCAACTGGCATTGATGAGGTCCTGCTCCACCTCGTCCTTGCCGGCCAGAGGGCCGGTATTGAGCATGCCGAGCTCGGCTTGCAGCACGATATCTCTACCCTCAATCCAGTCGGAGACCAGGGTGGGTATGCCGATACCGAGATTTACACAGCTCCCATCCTCAAGCTCACTGGCGATGCGGAGCGCTATCAATTCCCTGGATAGACCCTTAAACTTATTGGTTACATTCACTCTCTTTTTTCTCCTCTAAGGATATCAGTCGATAGTCGGGAAGTAAGTGGGCCTGTCTACTTTCACCACCCTCTGAACGTAGACACCCGGTATATGCACCATGTCCCCATCAATATCACCGGGCTCCGCCAGGTTCTCCACGGCGGCAATGGTAATGTTCGCCGCTGCCGACATCTCCGGACTGTAATTTCGGGCAGTCATGCGACATTGGAGATTACCCATACGGTCGCCCTTGTAGGCATACACGAAGGCATAGTCGGGCTTGAGAGCGAGCTCCAGGAGATACTCCTGTTTTCCAAATTTCTTTTTCTCCTTACCCTTCTCCACAACCGTACCCACGCCGGTGGGGGTGTAGAAGGCGGCGATACCGGCTCCGGCTGC
>DAOVRI010000226.1 GCA_030628245.1 Dehalococcoidales bacterium | reverse complement strand
GGCGATTCCAGCCCCTCAAACACGGTTTCACCGTCGTGGTAAATTACCGAGTCCTTGCCGTGCGTGGGGAGTACCGCCCGCTTAATCTGCCCGCCGTACACGTAGCCGATGCACTGGTGTCCCAGGCATACCCCCAGAATGGGAATCCTGCCGCGGAAGTACCGGACGACATCGTTAGAAATACCGGCTTCCAGGGGCGTGCAGGGACCGGGCGAGATGATGATATGGCTCGGCGCCAGCGACTCAATTTGTTCCAGGGTTATGGCATCGTTACGGTAGACCACCGGCTCCTGTCCCAGTTCCCCCAGGTACTGGACCAGGTTATAGGTAAACGAATCGTAGTTATCAATCACCAGAATCACGATATTATCTCCACTTCTCCCCGCGGTGACAGGTTGAGGGCCTGTATTAATGCTTTGCCCTTGTCTAGAGTCTCGATGTACTCCGCCTCCGGCTCGGAGTCATAGACGATAGCGCCCCCCACCTGGAAATAGGCCCGGCCATCTTTGACGATAATCGTGCGTATCACGATGTCTAAATCCATATCGCCGCTAAAGCTGAGGTAGCCCAGCGACCCGGTATAAACGCTGCGGCGCGTCGGCTCCAGCTCATCAATGATTTCCATCGACCGCACCTTGGGAGCCCCGGTAATGGAACCACCCGGGAAGGTAGCTTTGAGCAAGTCGATGCGGTTTTTCCCCTCGCTTAGCTGCCCCACCACGGTGGAGGTGAGGTGAAAAACGGTGGGATACGTCTCCAGGATAGTCAGCTCCGTGACCTTTACCGTGCCGTAGCGACAGACCCGCCCGATATCGTTCCGCTCAAGGTCAACAATCATGATATTCTCCGCCCGGTCTTTGGTGCTGGCCAGCAGGCTCTCGGCCAGCGCCCGGTCCTTTTGAGGAGTCTTGCCGCGGGGCCTGGTGCCCTTGATGGGGCGCGTCTCCACCCAATCACCCCGCACCTTCAAAAATCTCTCCGGCGAAGCCCCCACGATACTGACTCCGTCAAAGTTAAAGTAGTTGGCGAACGGCGCCGGATTGATTTTTCGCAGTCGCTTATACAGTTCATAAGGCGGGATAGTCATATCAACTTCGAGCCTCTGGGAAAGATTCACCTCAAAGATATCGCCGGCGCAGATATACTCGCGGGCGGTTGCCACCGTTTTAAGGTATCCCTCGTGGGAGAAATTAGCCTTGAGCACGATGCCTTTTCCCGCAAGAGCTTCTTCAGTAATGGAGGGCGGCGAGGACAGTAAGACCCGACTCCTCAACTCGCTCATTCTTTCTTCCGCCCGACGTTTTCGTTTGCTCTCCTCAAGCTCCGGGAAGCCGGTGGACACCAGGTACGTTTTATTTTCCAGGTGGTCGAAAACCACGGCGGCGTCGTAGAAAGCCAGGTAACATTCGGGAAGCTGCAAATCATCGATGGCCGTGGTCGGCAGGCGCTCGATGAAATGGCATAAATCGTAGCTGAAATAACCGACGGCCCCACCCGTAAACGGAATTCCCGCCCGACTGCCCTCCAGGGTGTATGTCTCCAGCAGTTCCCCGAGCGCATCGAAAGGATTGCCCCGCCTGACCTCCTCCACCCCATCCCTGATGAGCGTGACTCTATCGCCCCGGCTCCGCAGCACCAGGAAAGGGTCACTGCCCATGAAGGAGTAGCGCCCCAGCTTGGCCGGGTCCATACCGCTGTCCAGGAAAAAGCTGAAAGGACGCCCGGCAAAGGCATCAAAGCACCAGGCAGCGTCCGGCGCCATATGTATCTCTTCAACAAGCGGATAGCGCTCTGTCATGCCATACTGTCAACTCCCGATAGGTTCACCATTGATTATATACCGAATCTGACAACTTAATAAAATAACTGAGATAACTCTAACCCAATAAATTTATATCTCCCCGATGTTGCCACTTCACTCTGGCTCTGCTATGCTGTGAAAAACAGTAACATGCCAAACGAAAACACCACATATTTTCGCCGCCGGGATTATGTCAAGATAACCGTCTTCGGCTTTGCCCTGACCGCCCT
>DAOVRI010000045.1 GCA_030628245.1 Dehalococcoidales bacterium | reverse complement strand
TGAAAATTGCCATTTCAGCGGCGGGACAAAGCCTAGATGCTCAGCTTGACCCGCGTTTCGGTCGCTGCCAGTATTTCGTGATAGTCGACCCAGACACCATGGAGTTCGAG
Organism: Dehalococcoidales bacterium; assembly: GCA_030628245.1. GTDB lineage: Bacteria > Chloroflexota > Dehalococcoidia > Dehalococcoidales > RBG-16-60-22 > JAFGPF01. Next base: position 11,162 of record DAOVRI010000045.1, on the reverse strand, counting down.
GCGGTAGCCAACAACTCGGCTGCTGCATCGGGCGGCGCCGGAATCGCTGCGGCCCAGATGATTGCCGGCAAAGGGGTAGAGGTCATGCTTACCGGCAACTGCGGACCCAATGCTTTTGGTGTTCTCAATAGCGCCGGCATTAAAGTCATTACAGGAGCTGCCGGCACCGTGCAGGAAGCCATCGAAGACTACCAGGCAGGCAAGCTTCAGGCCAGATCCCAGCCCAATGCCAGCGCTCACTCAGGCATGAAACGCGGTAAAGGCATGGCATAAGGGCTAAAGGACTGGAATAGTATACAGGAGGTGAATTATGCCTAGAGGAGACGGAACGGGACCGCCATCCGGGAGCAGTCAGAGGGGAGGCAGAATGGGAGGTAACCGACCCGGGGCCGGCCCCGTCGGCGACTGTGTTTGCCCCAGCTGTGGGAAAAAGGTGCCTCACCAGCCGGGAAATCCGTGCTATAATATAAGCTGTCCCAAGTGCGGTACAAAAATGGCGCGGGGATAATAATTAAGAAAATAACCAATCTACCGGCTGGTTAAAGCAGCGGTGATACATGCAGGATTTGATAAAAGAATTCATGGCGCAAAGGAAGTTCGCCATCATCGGGGCTACCGACAACCCGGAAAAATACGGCCACCAGGTATTTCTGAACCTCATAAACCGGGGCTACGAGGTCTACCCGGTAAATCCCAGGCTGAAGACGATTGAAGGAATGAAATGCTATGCCACGCTCTCCGAGCTACCGGTGAAAGTCGACGTGGTGGACTTTGTCGTGCCTCCGGCGGCCACCGAGGCTATCCTCGAGGAGTGCCTGGCACTGGGGTTTGACCGCATATGGCTCCAGCCGGGGTCGGAAAGCGAAGCCGCCATCAGGTTCTGCCAGGAAAATAATTTTAAAGTAGTGCATGATGTTTGCGTCATGATGAATTAAACGGGGGGATAAACGCGTGAAATCATTTGAACTGGAGCCCAGATATTCGACGAGTAAGATACCGGGCAAATGCCTGAAATGCCTCGGGGAACAGGAAATGAACAACTGCCTTATGGAGCTGCTGAGAGATGAGGAGGACGATGAGGAGGTTAAACAAAGGTTTGAGGTGCTGCTTACCTTTCTCCAATCGCCCGAATCAAAAAAGTTACGTGACGAATCCGAGAAACTACTGTCAGAAGGTAAGCGCGTGACTTTAAAAATTAATACAGACAGGGATACCGGAAACCTGAGCTACGAGCTTGTAACAGATTAATTTCACTTTGGAGGTATGTCATGAAATACGTTGTACCCGTATCCGGCGGCAGGCTGTCGCCACACTTCGGTCACTGTGAGAACTTCGCCTTCTTCGACGTCGAAGAGCAGAGCCGAAAAATCACCGGCAAAGAGAGCGTCCCTTCACCCGCGCATCAGCCCGGCCTTTTACCCGCCTGGCTGGCGGAAAAAGGGGCTTCGGTAGTCATTGTGGGCGGTATGGGGCCCCGTGCGGTGGATTTATTCCAGCAGCACGGCATCGATGTCGTGCTCGGCTCCCTGGAAAGCGACCCGGAGCAGGCCGTGCTCAGCCATTTAAAGGGTGACCTGGCCACAGGGGATAATGTTTGCGACCACGAAGCGGGCTAACACGTCCAATTAGCCACAAGAGCCTGCAGGAGGAATCATGATAACCGAACAGCAGATTAGAGAAAGCCTGGATAAGGTGCTTGTCCCCGGTGTAATGCGCAGTCCCGTGAAAATGAACCTGGTGCGTGACATCGCCACCAGCGATGGTAAGGTCAACATCACGCTGTCCTCCACAGCACTGGCACCGGAAATCCAGGATAGACTGAAAGATAGTATTAAAGAAGCGACCGGCAAACTGGATGGTATCAACGAGGTTAATGTGGACTTTACCGATGAAAAACCGAAGGACCTGAACCAGATTAAACGCGTCATTGCCGTTATGAGCGGCAAGGGAGGCGTGGGCAAATCGCTGGTTGCCAGCCTGACAGCGGTCGCGCTGCGGAGACAGGGATATGAAGTAGGCATCCTGGACGCTGATATCACCGGCCCGAGCATCCCCAAGATGTTTGGACTCAACAACCGGCCCGCCGGCAGCGATACCGGCCTGCTGCCGGTGCCCTCACGTTCGGGCATCGAGGTCATGTCGATTAACCTCCTGCTACCCGGCGAGGATGAAGCTGTTATCTGGCGTGGCCCGCTTATCGCCCGCGCCATAACCCAGTTCTGGGAAGAAGTCCTCTGGGGGCAGATCGACTGTCTGCTGGTCGACCTGCCGCCGGGAACCGCCGACGCTCCCCTCACCGTCCTGCAGAGCTTCCCCATTTCCGGCGTCATCATTGTCTTCACGCCGCAGGACCTGACGAATATGGTGGTCAGGAAAGCGGTGAAGATGGCCCGGCAAATGGATAAGTCTATCCTTGGTGTCGTCGAGAATATGAGCTATCTCTACATACCCGAGATTGACAAAAAAATGGAAATTTTCGGCAAGAGCCGCGGCGAAGAAATGGCACAGGCCGCCGGCGCGCCACTGCTGGCGCAGTTGCCCATAGACCCGGACATGTCCAGGCTTTGTGACGAAGGCACTATCGAACGCTACGATGGTGAGGTTATGAACGGATTGGGAGAGTCCGTATCCCGAATAGCGCTACAGACCGACTAATCAAAGGTAAAATTAGCAATTTGACATGTTACGCAATAATGCTATAATAGTGACGTGCCAAACAGAAATCCTAATTTCACCCTGCGAAACTTGGCTACAGATACCGCCCAAAAACCAACGGCAATCAGGTCCGTCTTCCGTGCGGTAAATATACTTGTCTGTTTAAGCAACGGCATGAACAGCATAACGGATATTGCCAATTGCTGTAAACTCGCCAAGCCTACTGTATATAGATTACTCCAGACGCTGGAAGAGTCGCTTATGGCAACGCAGGACCCCATCACCCACCGCTATTATCTGGGGCCTTTAATTAACAGAATCGCGTCCGACCCGGAGACAAACCATCATTATCTGATTAACTGCGCCCAGGAAGAATTAACACACCTGTGGGACTTCTCCGGGGAAACCGTGGAATTGAACATCATGGTCGGCCTTCAATATATCCGGTTATATGAAATCCAGAGCAAGTATGAACTGAAGGTGGTTGCCGGCCCTGACCCGGTGGGGCCGGTATATGTCGGGGCGGCAGCTAAAGTGTTGCTATCGCAACTTGACGATGACGACTTGCAAACCGCCTTAAATAATATTAAAATCGGTCGTGTTACTGAGCACTCTGTTATCGACCAAAAAGAGTTGATGGCACAGGCAAAAGAGATAAGACAAAAAGGGTATGCCGTTAGCTATGGTGAAAGGATTGCCCACGCTTTATGTATCTCCGCCCCCATCAAAAATTACTTCTGGCCGGTCGCTCTAAGCCTCGTGGGTCCTGAAAGCCGCCTGGAGCCAATAATGGACGAGACGATAAAAGAAGTTACGGCAGGTGCCAGCCGTATTACCGATAGTATTGCAGAATTTTTCCAGGCAAAGGGGGTGGTAGATAGAAGAAGATAAAAAGAAATAATTGGTTGCGGAAAAATAAAGGAGGTATAAATTCATAATGAAAAGACTATCTATTTTGTTAGCTGCCATGCTTGTTATTTCGCTGTTTGCCGGTGTGCTTACCGCCTGCGGCGAAGAAAAACCCGATGAGCCGGTAGTCCTGAAGATGGCCAGCGCCGCCATGATGGAATATGGTGAGGTTGAGCAGGCCTTCGCCGATGCGTTTAACGCGCGCTGCGGCCCCGATTATACCATCGAGTATTACGGCGCCGAACAAATGCTCTCATTTCCCGAGCTTCTTGATGGAGTGAGAACCGGAGCCGCCGAAATTGGCGCTGTTACCCCTAACTTCAACTCTTTCGATGAACCGAAGTTAGGTGCGGTGGAACTGCCCTTTTTACTTAATAACCTTGATGCCCATATCTATGCCGTACCGAAGTTAAAGCCGCTATACGGTGAGATACTGGAAGAGCAGTTCAACCAGAAGCTGCTATGTCTCCATAACTATACCGGGATGGCACTCATCTCCACCAGGCCGGTTAAGACCATGGAGGACTGGGACGGACTGCTGGTCCAAGCCATCTCTCCCGTAATTGCGGCTATGGTAGAGGCGCTAGGTGGTGCCCCCGTGACAGGGCAGCCTTATACCGAGTCCTACTCGCTGATGGAGAAGGGAACGGTAGATGCGGTGATAACGGCACCGGCAGCTATGCGCATATTCGCACTGACCGATGTCGCTTCTTATATGACATCAGCCTATATGGTCCCGGCTTTACACGGATTTTCCATCAACCTGGACGCCTGGAACAAACTGCCAGGGAAAATCCAGGACATACTGGTTGAAGAAGCCGAGAAGCAATCCGACGTCATCGATGAGTGGTTAAGAGGTGAATGGGTTAAAGATTTCGATGCTATAGCCGCTGCCGGGGTAGAGATATATGAAGTGCCCCAGGCAGAGATAGACAGGTGGAAAGCGGCGTGCCAGCCATACTTCGACCAGCAAATGGCTGTATACGGCGATTTCGGCAAGGAAGTGAAGAAGATTGCTGACGAGGCAAACGCCAAGTATCCACGGTAAACTCGGGATAAAAACGGCATGCCTGCGGCTCTGATGTCGCCGGCGGTTTACCTGTAAATAATAAGCGCGGAATCTATCAGGGAGTGATATATTGTTTAACAGAGTGATGCAGAAACTGGATCACTGGGTGGGGTGTGCCAGTCGCACCCTCATTTTAGTGAGCGGGATTCTGATACTGCTGATGGCATGGGTTGAAACCTATGGCGTGGTCAAGCGATACGTGTTCAATGCTCCCGACCCCCTTGCCTACGAGATCAGCACCATGTTTCTCCTGTTCTGTGGTGTTTTAGCCGTGGCCGGTGTGGAGAGGCTGGACCGGCATGTCAGGAACGACCTCGTTGCCTCCCGCTTTCCCTCCATGATAAAGGCTATCGTCCTCAGCACTATTTTCCCGTTTCTGGCGCTTATTTTCTGCGCCGTGCTCACCTGGAAGAGCCTGGACAACGCGCTCTACGCACTGCAAATCGGCCAGGTCAGTCAATCGCCGTGGGCACTGCCGTTGGCCCCGATTAAACTAGTGATACCCCTGGGTTACACTCTGCTTTGCCTCGTTCTCTTAGGGAAATTCTTTAAAGGCATAGCTCTACTGAGGGGCGGTAAAAACCAGGACCAGACAGAACAGTGGTGACGCTGACTGGTACTTTATGATTTGAGGTAGTTATGGATTTTACTACAGCGGCGCTGGTATGCGTGCTGGGCATGCTCTTTTTAATGCTGATGGGCATGCATGTTATCTACGCCCTGGGGTTTACTGCCATCGCTGTCGCTTACTTTACCTACGGCGCTTCCAGTCTGGATAAAATAGGCTGGACTACATTCAGCACTCTCTATAACATAAACTGGACACCCCTCCCCCTGTTCGTTCTCATCGCCTGCCTCATCGCCGAAACCAAAATCGGTGAAGACATCTACTATGCCGCCCGGAGCTGGCTCTCCCGTATTCCCGGCGGTCTCATTGTTACCAGCATCTGGGGCGAGGCCGCCATGGCTGCCGCCATAGGTACCAGCACCGCCTGTATTCTGGCCGTGGGTAAAGTGGCCGAGCCCGAATTCAAAAGATACGGTTATGACAAGGGGCTGGCCATGGGTGGGCTGTGCTGCGGTGGTGTCCTCGGCCCCTTAATCCCCCCAAGTGCCGGTATGATTATCTACGGTGTCCTCTCGGAGACGTCTATAGGTCATCTCTTCATGGCCGGGATGGTACCGGGCGTGCTCTTAGCCTTAATGCTGGCGGCAGTAGCTATCATCATCTGCTGGCGAAATCCGTCGCTCGGTCCTCCTATAGGCAGCGTCAGCTGGAAAAAGCGGTTCTCCTCACTAAAGCGGGTTTGGCCCATAGTGGTGGTGATGCTCTCTATTCTGGGCTCGATTTACATGGGTATAGCCTCCCCTACCGAAGCCGCCGGCGTCGGCTGTGTCGTGGTGCTGATTATAGGGTTCGCCGTTTTTAAGCTTCGCTGGGCGGGTTTAAAGCAGGCCCTGATAGAAACGGCGATAATAAACGGCATGATTCTGTTCATGATGGTCGGCGCCTGGCTCTTTTCTTACGTGATTGGCACTTCCGGCGTGGCCAAGACGATAGCCAGTGTAGTTACCTCTTCCGGGTTCTCCCCCTGGCTGGTGATTATCGCCATAAACATCCTGCTTTTAATTCTGGGCTGCTTTATTGACGCCATAACCATCATGCTGCTGACGGTCCCTCTCTTTGTTCCCGTGATTTTAGTCCTAGGGTTTGACCCGATATGGTTTGGCGTTCTCTACGTGGTTAACATGCAGATAGGGCTGATTACACCGCCCATGGGGCTGGAACTGTTTTTGATGAGAACCGCCTTTGATATCCCGGTGGACAAGCTTCTCCGCGGGGTGATGCCTTTCCTGGTAGCCCTGTTTATTTTTCTGGCCATATTGATAGCTTTTCCCCAGATAAGCCTCTGGCTCCCCGGCATGATGAGAGGCAGCTAGTAATAAATAAAGAGTATTCGTAACATACCTATCAGGAATTTCGTTCTGCCTGCTTCTGATAGCTATGAGCTATTTACAATCAATAAGGAAGGAGGTTATATATTATGTCCACCCCACGAGACTATTCAGCATTCGAAAAACTTAATTTGGAAAGGAAACCCGTAGGCGTCAAGTTCCTGGCGTTAAAACCGGAGGGAATTAAAAGGATAAAAGAGAAAAGGGCTTTCTGCGAGATGTTCAAAGACGCGCAGGAAGGAGACCCCTTTTACGTGCAGGAGGAAGATTTTATATGTGTCGAGCCGATGCTGCTGGGCATGAGGGACCCCGAACCGGCCCTCGTCAGCGGGGCCGCTGGGGGAGGGGCAGGACTCTTTAAAGAGGAGCGCGCCAACCGTAAGCTTTACCAGTACGCCCCGAAGATGTTGAAGGGCTCGGTCAACTATGTGGCTTTCTCCGCCATAGACCAGCTGACATTCGACCCCGATGTCGTCGTAATCGCGGCCAATGTGGGACAGGCACGGTCCATATTAAGATCGGACAGCTACAGTACCGGTGATTACTGGTCCTGCAAGGGAACGCCTGTTCTGGCGTGTGCCTGGATGTATATTTATCCCGTTATAAGCGGTAAAATGAACTTTACGGTCACCGGCCTTAGCCTGGGTATGCAGGCGATAAACATGGATTTTCCGGAAGGCGTATTTCTTATATCCATACCCTGGAACATGATGCCTACCGTACTTGAAAACCTGCAGGATGCTAACCTGTATCGCAGCTGGCGCTCTTCAGGGAGAGAGGAACACTTCAAGAAGTTTGACAATCGACTGAGCCAGTTACGGCAGGAAATGGCTAACTACTAGGACAAAAACACAAAATATAGCGCAGTAACCGGTACAGGCTGTAAATAAGGAGGCAAATATGCAGTCAACCCCGCGAGACTATACTATATTTGATAAATTCAACTTTGAAAGAAAGCCGGTAGGCATCAAGTTCTTACTTAATAAGCCGGATGGCATTAATAAACTGGATACGGGACTTGCCTTCTGCGAGATGTTCCGAAAGGCTCAGGATTCAGAACCCTTCTATGCCAAAAAAGATAATTTCGCATGCATGGGGTCGCTGCTGCTGGGCATGAAGGACCTGGAGCCGATTTTTGAGAGCGGGGAAATAGGCGCTACGGATGGCATCTATCAGGAAGCCCGTGCCAACAGAAGGATTTACCAGGACATTCCCAAACTGGCGAAGGATACGGTCAGATATGTCGCGTTCTCTCCCGTAGATAAACTGTCATTTAACCCCGATATCATAGTTTTCACGGCCAGCGTAAGCCAGGCCGAAATTTTGCTGAGGGCTTTGAGCTATTCGACCGGAAAGATATCGACCACCAGGACCACGCCGGCGATAATGTGCGCCTGGCTGTTCGTTTATCCTTTCGTCAGCGGCGAAGCGAATTACTCCATTACCGGTCTCGGTTACGGCATGAAGGCCAGAAAGGTTTTCCCTGAAGGGCTGATGCTGATTTCCCTACCTTATGACCTGCTCCCCGCACTCACCGTAAATTTGCAGGAGATGAAATGGGTGCTTCCCGCGTATGCTTTAAGTGATGATGAAAGAAATGATTATTTTAAGAAAGCCACCGAGGGGATAATGAAGAGATATCTGGATAGCTGATAGATATACGATAAAATGCCACAGGGAGGTTACTATGGGAAAGTATAAAACCGATTTTTCCATCTTTAAGAAGTTCGACTTTGAGTATCCACCGGTAGGTATCAAGTTCCTGACTGCCAGGCCCGAAGGGATGGAACAACTGGATAAAACCAGGGCTTTGTGTGGAATGATTAAGGAAGCACAGGATAGGGATAAACCCTTTTACATCACCAAAGATAACGAGGACTGCGGCGGCAGGTCGACGCTGGGAATGGAGGACCCCTCGCCAATCGCAGAAAGCGGACAGGTGGGGATAAAGTACGGCATCTTTCAGGAGCCGCGTGCCAACGGCAAAATGAATAGCCAAGCTCCAAGATTCTCCAGAGGTGTGGTCAACTATGTCGCTTTCGCCAAGCTGGACAAGCTAATATTCGAGCCGGACCTCCTGGTTATCATCGCCCCTCCCAGCCAGGCCGAAATCGTAATGAGGGCGATAAGCTATTCCACGGGTGAAATCTGGTCAAGCAAGGTGGCTATGGTCGGGGCATGTGCCTGGCTCTTTACCTATCCGTACCAGAGCGGCAACGTCAATTACGTGCCCACCGGCATGACCTTCGGTATGAGAGCGAGGAAGGTATATCCGGAGGGATTGCTGCTGATATCCATCCCGTATAACTGGATACCGATTATCACACAGAACCTGAACCAGATGGAATGGGTTCTTCCGTCATACACGGACACGCCGGAGGAGTTTCAAGCCCGGCACTTAAAAGTAATGGGGGAGCTGGTTAAAGAGTTCCAGAACCCGTAAATAACTGACAAAATACCGGGTTCAGGTCTGTGTCGGGAATATCCCGTATCACCCTCCAGCATGCTATAATATACCTGCGTTATGGATAATAAAAGCCTCGAAATGCTGGAGTTCCCACGGATACGGGAAATACTGGCCGGCTATACCTCGTTTTCGGCGAGCCATGAACTGGCCGCTACCCTGCAACCGCAGTACGACTGCGAGGAGATTTCCCGGCTGCTCAGGCAGACGGCGGAAGCCCGCCAGCTGCTCGGACTGGACCGGGGATTCTCCGTTGGGGGCGTGCTGGACATCCGTGAAAAGGTAAGGTTGGCCGCGCTGGAAGGCATCCTGGAACCGTTGAGCCTCGTGGAAATCCAGCAGACCCTGGCCGCCCTACACCAACTGAGGCGCTATCTTAAAAGTGTTTCGGAAGATTTTCCGCTACTCTGGGAAATAGCCGAGGACATCATCGAGCTCCGCCAGATTGAGAAGGATATCGGCAGCTGCCTGGACCCGGCCGGTGAAGTAGTGGACACAGCCTCGCCCGCCCTGGCCAGTATCCGGCAGCAGCTACGGGAAACCCGCGGTCAAATACTGGAAAAACTGGAAACCATTGTAAGGTCGCCGCGGGGCAATCGTATACTCCAGGAAGACATCATCACCGAGCGGGAGGGACGTTACGTCATCCTCGTCAAGATGGAATCCCGCCACGAAATCAAGGGCATCGTCCATGATATATCCAACACCGGCGCCACGGTATTCATGGAACCCACGTCTACCGTGGGGCTGGGCAACGCCATCCGGGAACTGGTGATTGAAGAAAGGCGCGAGACGGAGAGAATTCTGCGCCTGCTGAGCGCCGAAGTCGGGGCGCACAGCGACGATATTTCGCGGAGTATCGAGCTGGCGGCCGAACTCGACCTGGTGCTGGCCAAGGCAAGGTACGCCGGAAGAATAAAGGCAGTCGAACCGGTCATTATTAACCCAGCCCGGGAAAAGGGCAAGACACGGAACAACGCCGGTTATCTACATCTGGTTGATGCCCGGCATCCGCTGCTCGGCGATAAAGCCGTGCCCTTCTCGGTGGGACTGGGGGATGACTTCTCCATAATCGTCATTACCGGCCCCAATACCGGCGGTAAAACGGTAACGCTGAAGACCATCGGGCTTCTCAGCCTGATGGCCCAGGCGGGCATGCCGATTCCGGCCTCGGGGGAGAGCCACCTGCCGCTGTTCGACGGCGTTTTCGCCGATATCGGCGACGAGCAAAGCATCGAGCAAACGCTTTCCACCTTCAGCTGGCACATTGGTAACGTCGTCCGCATCATCAGGGGGGCCACGGGGAAAAGCCTGGTACTCCTCGACGAACTGGGGACGAGCACCGACCCCGCCGAAGGTTCGGCCCTGGCGCAGGCCGTACTGCGCTACTTCCTCGCCCGGGGGACGCTGACGGTGGCCACCACGCATTACAGCGACCTCAAGGCTTTCGCCCACACCACTCCCGGACTGGAGAACGCCTCGCTGGAGTTCGACCCGGAGACGCTGACCCCCACCTACCACCTGACGGTGGGGATACCGGGGGGCAGCAACGCCATGGCCACCGCCGCCCGACTGGGCATACCGGCCGAGATTATCGACGACGCCCGGAGCATGTTGACGGAAAGCAGCCAGGAACTGGAGACCCTGCTGGCCAACCTGATGGCGGAAAAACAGAAAATAGCCTCCCTCCAGAGCGAGCTAACCTCGGAGCGGGACGAGCTTACCCGACGCAATACCGAGTTGAACAGCGAGCTTGAACGACTCAAGACCGAGGAACGAAAAGCGATACAGGAAGCACGGGACGCAGTCGTTCGCGAGGCGGCGGAACTGCACAGGGAAATCCGGCAGGCGGCCGCGGAGCTAAGGAAGGAAAAATCCGCCGCCAGCACCGAGCAGGCCAGGCGTACCCTCGCCGGAGTGCGCGAGCAGCTGGACAGCGAAGCCTGGCAGCCCGGAGCGGGAGAGAAAACCGAAGCGGATACCGGCACTATAGCAATCGGGGATACCGTGTGCGTCAAAGAAGCCGGCCTGACCGCCACGGTGCTTTCGATTTCGGAAGAGTCCGGCGAGATAGAAGTACAGTCGGGAAGAACCAAGATGAGACTCGGC
>DAOVRI010000112.1 GCA_030628245.1 Dehalococcoidales bacterium | reverse complement strand
TTTTCAAATTACCAGAACTATAAGTACAATAAATATTCCAAGTGCATTTACCTTACCTAATATTTGCTTATGACTATGGATTTACTTGCCAGCAGCTTATGTCTAACTGACCACTACCCGCCCATACTCCGACTTTAATAGCGGCCACAACGGTATCGGTGGAATCTTTAGCCTGAGATACTATCGAATGTGGATAACTAGTCGAATCCCAGACGGTTCCCACATCTTGGCGTGTCGCCTGAACAATACCATGTCCTTCAACCCCGATGATGTCTGGAGGTCCGCTTAACTGGAAAGTAAGATATTTAGTACCGCCCTCAGGAATGCTAGGATAAGGCGGTGACGGTAACCAGACAACTGTTATACCAATAGTCGGATTACCCGTAACATTTGGTTCTTCACTAATTAGATCACCTCCTGTCGACCCGATTACATATTCAAGATCTGGAGGGAAATCAATCAGTATCTTTGCTATCTTAATGTTGCCGGTACCATTATTACTCACTGACATTGTGTAATCGTAGATACCAGAATCATAAGTCACCAACTTTATTATTTCTATGTAATCTTCATGGCTACCCGACTCCCCCATTTCTTCACCAGCAATAGTGGTAACTTCATTGATAACAACATCTACTGTCATTCCATTCAAATTGGTCAGTTGGTAAGAATACGGAAAGGAAGTTGGTGGGTCGTTCTTTATTATCCACAAGGCGTCTTCTACCCCGGCATCAGCAGCGTAGAGTCCGTCCAGCTTCTTTTCGAACATTTGTGTAGTCTTCACGCTGGTTGAAGAAAAATTGAGTACAGGTATGACAAGGAACCCCCCCAGTGCTATTAAAGCTAGCACCGCAAGCATTGCTTGCCCGGATTCTCCTAGCTTCAATAGTGACAGCCACTTTTTCATTACACTCACCCTACTATTGCTCTTGCACTTGACTGATGAAATATTCTCTGTTCCAAGACCTATCTCCCGAGTGCGCCTCTACAATTAGTTTCCATCGAGCATCTTCTTGTGTCAGGTTGGCCGAGTAGATGTTATCGGCTACCAGAGTTACTTTATTGCTAATCTCCACGTCATTCTTATCGCGAATTACCTGCTTCCTCTTGACCTTCTGTAGCGAATCAGCCGAAGCGAGCCATATATAGCGTATGTCATGTATTTCTCCGGTCTCCCAGTTTTTCCAGTTCATAACGACAAATTCGGTATCACCCGTTCCAGTATCATCACTGGCGTTAACAGATTGCGCCGTTAGAATATCGCGGCTTACCCAGTAGCCAACGTTATTCACCTGGGTAGTTACTGTCATAAGAGCATTACTCTCAGCAGAACCTTTCATCATCTGTACCGCGGTCATACCACTGCCAAGAGCGATTATTGCTGAAATGGCAATAACCACTGACAGCTCTAAAAGTGTAAAGCCTCTCTCGCCTTGCCTCATCGGTTCACCTTGTATGTGACCATCGAGAGAATTTCTTTCCCGTTATATTCAGCCGTAATGGTTACTTTCTGAATTCCGTCATCTGTAGCGTGCACCAGCCCGACAACTGGAGATGGTACTGACCACCCCAGAGGTATATCAAGCGTTGGGTCTACGGGATATTCCGAAGCAGAATACTGATAAGGATAATTCTTAACGTAATCTACTTCACTAATCACTAAACTCTGGGCGGTTGTCTGTTCCTTGGCGATGGTCGTAGATTTTAACGACGTACCTATACCACCGAGATAAGCCACAGCAACAATTCCCAAGATAGCTAGAGCCACGGCTGTTTCAATCAGCGACATGCCCTTTTCACTTCTCATACATACACGCTCGCCTGGGATACTCGGCAAACATACCAAACCATTTTCATTCTATAACCTAATTTGCTGGCATATATACGTTGTTAGCATTAGTTGTTAATGAGTGTAAACCCCCAAATCTCCAAAATGGCAGATACCTTAGTAATGGTATTTCCGTCTATTCCCTGCAACTGATATTTAATTGCACTTATTAACTGCTTTTTGTCCCTGTTTTGTAATGCACACTGAAAATGGAATTACATAATTATACGCATGGAAGAGCAGACATCCCGATATTTGTCCAGTGGTGAGCATTAATTAAAGTCAAAACAGAGGGGGAGCATTACGGCTCCCCCTCTTAATTGCTGATGCTTACCAGCCAATTTATTCGCTTTTTTGACCCCTCAGGCGTGCGTTTTTCTCCCCCTCCGATGTTTCCTTACCGGTTACGGGGTGATTGTAGTGGAAGGGGAAGATATAGCCGGAAACGTACCGCCGGTCATTTCTGTCAATGTCGATGTCGGGTTTGGGGCCGCGGAACTGTCCGGCGAGGTGGGGTCGGTTCACATCTTCCGGCATGGCCCACTCCTCCGTGATTCTTACCGCGTACGGTATCACCCATTTAATCGAAAGTATCTTCCATATCCCATTCTCTTTGACATACCCGTTTTCATATATGCCACTTACGAACGACCGCCTGACATCACCCTCCCTGGGGATGAAAATGCCGCCGAAAGCGTACCACCTCCCTCTGGCCGTTTTGCCGTCCGGGTCGATGTCCACAACGCCGGCAATCTGCATCACCTGGTGCATGAAGTCCGGTGGTGCCGACTTCATAAACTCGAAGTATTTCCTGACGCCCTCCTTGCCCAGATACTTGCCTTCCAGCCAGTCCAGGATAACATCGGGGCTGTCCGAGAAACAGTCCACTATCTCCTGGTACATCATGTGTTCCACGTAGTAGCCGTAAGCCTTCTGCAGCTTCTTAATCGCTTCGATGTCCTGTAAGACCGTGAGCTCTTTTTCCTGGGCTTTGACCTGCTTTTCCAGGGCTTCGATTCTCGCCGTTAATGCTTCCACATTCATGAATAACCTCCTCGATGGTGTTTTTTCCGTATTCAGGATTAAGCAGCTATAACCTTCTAGTCTCCCCTGATTCTCCGCAGCAGCCCGCGGAGCGCTCTCCACAGTCCGTTAGCTTTATCCACCTGCTCTTCCGGAGGGCTGGTTTCGCCATAGCGGACATCAATATACAGGTCGGTAATGCTTCCCAGCGGCTCGCTGCCCTCGGGCACGGCCCGTTCCAGACGGCCGGCGTACTCGCTGGCTGTTTCGTGGCGGTGGCGGGCTACGCCGGAGCGGGCTGCTTCCCAGAGCAGGTGACGGTATATCTCCCTGACGTTGAGTCGGCGTGACTCGTCGTCATCCGTATAATGCTTCGGTGCCGCCGGCGCCCGTTTTCTCTTGAATTTCGACCCCATCATGCCGAAAAGCAGCCGTAAATCATCTGAAAGCCCGCGCCAGCTCCAGAGCGATTCATGGATTTCCTCTATCTCATCCCGTGCATACTTAACGCGAAAGCGTGATATTGCCTTGGCCAGGATAAAAATAACCGCGGCGGCAATTAAAGCTATTACCACCCATTTTATCGCCAGCACCGCCGCTTCCGGTATCCCTCGCGTTGCCACCTCTTCCATTTCCCGAAAGCCCTCTCCGCCAAACCCTTCCGGCTGTAACTCCTGGTCGCTGCGTATCAGGTTTAACAGCCACTGTAATACGTAAAATATTCCCTCAAAAATATAATTAAACGGAATCAGGATATAGGGGAATATCTTCCCGATAAAGCTGAAAAAGACGCCAATCCCATGTCCGATACTCGTGAAAAATTCCTTGGAGAAAACACTGGCAACGAAAAAGCTCACAACAGCCATGCTGCCGACGACGCCCAGCATTATCGGCAGCCAACGCTTTACCGAGGTCAACGCCGCTTCTTCCTTCGGCATCGACCGGCGCATCTGGTAGAGGTGAGAGACGGCTATGGCCATCAGGCCGAAGAAGAAGAACGCTATCACATTTAACCCGATACCGGGTCCCGGGGGTTCGAAATTCTCCGACCCCGAGCTTATCTGCCAGAGAATAATTAATACGATGAGGGCCACCATGCCGAGCAAGAAGGACCGATAGATGTCTCTGAAATACGACGTCGTTTGTCCCAGAATGATGCCCCGCCACCAGAGGTATAGCAGTACCGGCAGGGCCACCACGATGGTATCGGGGCTGTTAAACGTATCCCCCAGCACCTGCCCCACATGAACAAACCACCCGCCGCTGAGGAATCCGTAACCGGCATCGTATTCGACACCCAGCACCAGTAAAATAGTGACCAGACCGCCGCCGATAACAGCAGTCTGGATTACCCGCATCTGCCACTTCTGACGGAGTAATATCCTGGTCACCAGCAGGGAAACCACGAGCACTATAATTACCGCAGCCAGACTCAAGGCCGGGCGCTGCTCGGAGAAAATCGGCCAGCCCCCCAGCCAGACCAGCCAGGGATATACCCAGAAGGCTTCCATAAGGATTACCGCCAGCGGGTATAAAATAACGGCCAGCCAGTCGAAATTCCTGAATCTGTTCATCATGCCTCTTCGAGACCGATTTCCTTTATCAGTTCCCAGGCAACATCGTCATTAATGTGGTAAACGGGCAGTTTGCCGCCGCCTACCTCCGGCGCCTCACCGCCCACCTTGACCAGTGCCACGCTGCGCCCCACCCTCTTCAAGTCCAGCAACGTGGCCAGCAATTCATCCAGAGGCTGTGCCGAGATAACCACCAGGGTGCTGCCCCAGGGAAGACTCCGGGCTTCCTGCTGGATGAAACGGGCTACCGGTATCGTCTCGACCTGATGCAGCTGTGCCAGGGCCTCCAGTATGCGCGGCAACTGCTCGGGATGCTGGCTGTGCGGTACTCTGACCATACCCCGGGAAAAGCGCGTTATCTGGTTGACGTAAAGGCCGACGCGGAAACCTTCCCTCAGGGCATGCTGTGAAATCGATGCCGCGGTAATAATTCCCAGTTCCTGGAGCTGCTGAATACTCCCCTGTAAAGGCGCTCTAAGGGTACGCACGTCCAGAAAAATGCTCATGTCGACGGTAGTCGTCGGCTCGTACACCTTGGTCTGCAGCTTGCCGAGTCGGGCGGTGCTCTTCCAGTGTATCCGCTTCAGGCTATCGCCGGAATGATAGTCCCGCACTCCGGCAGTAAGCACCGGGTCTTGGAAAAGGTGCCTCTTCAGGCGGATATCGCCGAAGAAATGCTGTGAAGGGATGCCCAGCTTTTCCATCGGCACCAGCCGGGGATACACCAGAAGATAGTCCAGTTCATCAATACGCATATGCCGGCGGAAGAAACCGAATAAGTCCCCGGAACGGATATACGTCGGCCCGAAGGCGAAGATACCCCTTTGCGGGCAACGCATCGGGAAGCGGCGGGTCACCCGGTGGTACATGTTGATGGGGAACATATTGCTGAGGATGACGCGGCCTTCATGCGCCGCGGTGGCTTTACCCTTAAGGAGGGTTACGTTCTCCGGCAGTTCGTCATCGACCTGCAGCCAGGGCAGCGGCAGGGGCTTCCGATTGGTAATCTCCACCTCGAAGACTATTTCGTCGCCGAAAAAGGCCTGGTTCTGGCTTAAACGACGCCGGTACTCGATGCGGTGGAGGCAAAACCGGTTCCACAGTCGCGACACACCCCCGGTCAGCAGAAACAGCAGGGAAATCAAGACAAGCAGCACCTGGTGCGTTGCCAGGCTGATTATCAGAATCAGTGCCGCAAAAAACAGCCAGTAGTCGCCGCGCATCGTCTATCCCTCCCCGGCGACGGGTTCCTCTTCCACCGGCACGAACACGGAATCCATTATCTCTTTCAGGGTCTGTTCGGCTTTCTGGCCGCGGAGTCGGCTCTCCGACTTGGGAATAATCCGATGAATCAGTACGGGAGTAAC
>DAOVRI010000123.1 GCA_030628245.1 Dehalococcoidales bacterium | reverse complement strand
TGTGAGGCCGTCGACCAGACCCGCGGCTGGTTCTACAGTCTGCACGCCATATCCATCCTGTTGTTCGACAAGCCCTGCTTTAAGAATGTCATCTGCCTGGGGCATATCCTGGACGCCAAGGGCGAGAAGATGAGCAAGCGCAAGGGCAATGTCGTCTGGCCGTTCGAAGTCGTTAAGAAATACGGTGCCGATGCCCTGCGCTGGTATCTCTATACTGCCTCGGCGCCGGGCAACCCGCGCCAGTTCGATGAGAAGCAGGTGGACGAGGTATCCCGCCGCTTCCTTTCGACGCTCTGGAACGTCTATTCCTTCTTTGTCATGTACGCCAATATCGATAACTATCACCCGAATGCCGAGACAGCCCCGCCGCCTGAGGCCGAGCTTGACAGGTGGATACTCTCCGAGCTTAATCAGCTTATCAAGGATGTCGATTCGGCGCTGGACGGCTATAGCCCCACTGATGCCGGTAGAAAGCTCGAAAGCTTCGTCGACGGATTGTCCAACTGGTACGTCCGGCGGAGTCGGCGGCGCTTCTGGAAGAGCGAGAACGACGCCGATAAGCTGTCCGCCTACAACACCCTTTACGAGTGTCTGGTAACGCTGACCAGGCTGATGGCTCCCTTTACTCCCTTCCTCGCCGAAGAGCTTTACCGGAATTTAGTATGCTCTGCCTTCCCGGATGCCCCGGAAAGCGTGCACCTGGCCGATTTCCCGGTGCCTGACGAAAGCAAAATAGATAAGCAGCTTGCCGATGATAACCGCCTGGCCATGAAAGTATGCAGCCTGGGTCGGGCGGCAAGGAGCCGGGCCGGCATCAAGGTGAGACAGCCGCTGGAGACCTTCTGTGTCGGTGTCACTTCCGACTGGGAAAAGCGGGCTCTGGATAGAGCTACACCTCTGGTGCTGGAAGAGCTTAACGTCAAGGAGCTGAGGTACGATTCTATAGAAAAGGTGGCCGGACTGGAAGGGGTGGGCTATGCCGTCGTCAGCGAGACTACCAATAACGCGGCTATCTCTACCTATATATCCGTGGAACTGGAAGCCGAGGGCATCGCGCGCGAGATTGTGCACCGCGTTCAGATGATGCGTCGTTCCGCCGGGTATGAAATCGCCGACCACATCATTACCTATTACGAGGGAGATGCCAACTTCGTGCAGTCTATCTCCGCCTTCGCCGATTACATCATGCAGGAGACGCTGTCCAATGAGCTTGAGGAAGGCGTGCCTGAAGACGCTGATTTTCAGGATACCTACAAGATAATCGGTTACAGCCTGCGACTGGGAGTGAAAAAGGCGGCTTAGTTCAGGGGTGCGGGCTCTCGGTGGGTATTACGGTGGTAGTATACTCCTTATCGCCGCGCCAGTACTTTATTTCCAGCGGTTGCCCGATTTCCGATGCATGCAGGAACCGCGTGAATTCCTGGACATTGGTTACTGGCTCGCCGCCTATGCCGACGATAACGTCGCCTTCCTTCAGTCCGGCCTGGCCCGCCGGGGCGCCTTCGACCACCTGGACCAGAAGGACTCCCCAATCGATGGATAGCCGTAACTGCCTGACGGCTATCTGGTTGACCGTATAAAGCCCCACCCCCAGCCACGGCCTGGTGACGTATCCCTTGTTGACCAGTTCCTGGATGATGGGCACGGCGGTGTCGATGCCTATGGCGTAACCCATGCCCTCGACGCCTATCTGGGCGACCTTGGCGCTGGTGATACCGATTACCTCACCGGCCAGATTTACCAGGGGGCCGCCGCTGTTGCCGGGGTTAATGGCGGCGCTGGTCTCGATGAGGTCGTAAAGCGTTTGCCCCTGGGACACCGGTAGGTTAACCCCTTTGCGACTTATAATTCCCTCGGTGGCACGGATTCCCTGTCCCAGCGCATTACCGATGGCTATTACCCAGTCGCCGACCCTCAGCCTGGAGGTGTCACCTCTATCAAGTGCCGGGAGGCCGTGGGCATCTATTTTAAGTATGGCTATATCGTTAAGCGGGTCGGTGGACACCGAGCTGATATCGGCGGTATAGGCATCGCCGCTATCGGTAGTGACGGTAATTGTCCTAGCGCCTTTAACGACATGGTTATTGGTTACAACGATGCCGTCCTCGTCGATAATCCAGCCGGAACCGGCCCCTTCCTGTGTGTAGGGCCGATTGAAAAAGTCATAGGACACTACTTCCGTGGTGATGGCTACCACCGAAGGCTTCACTAAGGCCACCACGTCGGCGATACTGGGCAGTTCTGACGTCTGGTTGTCTGTCGTTATCGGTGGTGTCCATGCGGGGTTAATCGGTTCGGGCGCTGGTGCCGGCGTTTCGGCAGGTGGAGGAGTCGTTATCTCCGGCGTGGTAATGGTGATGCAGCCCAATCCCGGTGTCAGCACCAGCGACAGGATAAGGAACAGTGCAACAAACAGGACTATTAGATTCAATCTCTTCATACTTACCTATTATAGCATAAGGCAGAATTGTTAAGATATTATGAAGTTATCTTTTCCCGCCCATCCCACCCGGTATCATCTTGGTGTACTGCAATGTTTTTCACCGGCGGTTGCTCACGAGGTCTTTTTTCATATAGTATGGTAGTAAAAATAGTCGAATGTACCGCCCCGGTTTAATAGGAGGTTAACATGAGGCCGCTTCAAACGGACCTGTCCGTTTACAATCAATTCAAATTTGAGAGACCGCCTGTAGGTATCAATTACTTTTTCCACAAGCCGGAAGGAATCGAGAAGCTGGATAAACAACTGGGCCTCTGCGAAATGGTCAAAGAGGCGCAGCAGAGAGGGACGCCTTTCTATTTCACCAGAGAGGAAGAAAATTGTATCGGAAAGATATTTCTCGGCATGATGGGCGATTCGCCGCATCGCTCCGACGGCGGACTGCTGGGAGTAAGACTTCAGCTCTTTCAGGAAGGGCGTGCTAATAGTCGGCTCCGTACATTTATCCCCAGTTTAGAGACGGGTTCGGTCAACTATGTCGCTTTCTCGCCGATAGACAAATTAAAGTTCGAGCCGGACCTTCTTGTGATTATAGCGACTCCCAGCCAGGCGGAAATCCTGCTGAGGGCAATGACCTATTCCACCGGTGAGATGTACGAGAGCCGGGCGACGGTAGTAGGCGTGTGTTCCTCGCTTTTCGTTTATCCCTATCTCAGCGGCAAGGTGAATTACACTACGACCGGCCTGTCTTACGGTATGAAGGGGAGGCGGGTATTTCCGGACGGATTGATGCTGATATCTATCCCGTATCAATGGATACCCACCATAACGCAGAACCTGAAGGAAATGAAATGGGTTCCTCCGGGGTATGAGATAGGCAGCAGGGAGGAGTTTATCGAGTGGGATGCACAAATAACGAGAGAAACAGCTTCAGAGAGTCAGAATCCTTAATCGTCTCGGGTGATTTAACCTGCCCCGATGATTTGGTCCACCCTTTAAATTAAGTATTTTTAACATGAAGTAAAGAAGAAGCCCCCTCTCCCTAAAAAAGAAGAAGGGGCCATAAGTCTTACTTGATAACGTTTACTTGTATTCTGCGGGTACTTCCGGCAGGTGTTCCAGCGCCTCTTTCACCTTGTCTTCGGGGTAGGCGTAGTCAGTGAGCTTGCCCGATAGATAGTCTTCGTAGGCAGCCATATCAACATGCCCGTGTCCGCTGTGGGCCAGCAGGATGGTCTTGGCCTCGCCGGACTCCTTGCACTTCAGGGCTTCGTCAATGGTTACCCTGATGGCATGGTTGGTCTCTGGGGCGCTGATGATACCCTCGGTGCGGGCAAACTGTATCCCGGCTTCAAAGGTGCCCAACTGGTGCTCCGCCCGGGCTTCAACCAGCCCCAGCTTGTGCAGGTGGCAGATGATGGGGGCCATCCCGTGGTAGCGCAAGCCTCCGGCGTGAACCGGTGGTGGGATGAACTCGTGGCCCAGGGTGTACATCTTGAGCAGGGGGGTGAGGCCGGCCACATCTCCGAAGTCATAGGCGTAGGGTCCCTTGGTCAGGGTGGGACAACTGGCTGGCTCAACATTGATGATGCGCAGGTCTGGCTTCCTGCCTTCAATCTTGTCCTTGACGAAGGGCAGGAACAACCCGGCGTAGTTGGAGCCGCCGCCGATGCAGCCGACGATAATGTCGGGGTAGGCATCTGCCTGCTCCATCATCAGTTTCCTTGTCTCCAGACCGTTTATGGTCTGGTGCAGCAGGACATGGTTTAAGACGCTGCCCAGTGAATAGTGGGTATCATCCCGGGACACGCAGTCTTCAACAGCTTCGCTGATAGCCAGCCCGAGGCTGCCGGGGCAGTCGGGGTCTTTGGCCAGCATGTCCCGTCCCGCCTTGGTATCCGGGCTGGGGCTGGGCACGCACTTGGCTCCCCAGGTCTCCATCATGATGCGGCGGTAGGGCTTCTGGTCGTAGCTAATCCTGACCATGTAGACTTTTAACTCGATGCCGAAGAACATGCAGCCCATAGACAGGGCGCTGCCCCACTGCCCGGCGCCGGTCTCGGTAGTCATACGCTTGATGCCCTCTTTTTTGTTGTAGTAGGCCTGGGCGACGGCGGTGTTGGGCTTGTGGCTCCCCGCCTGGCTGGTTCCTTCGTATTTGTAGAAAATCTTGGCCGGTGTATCCAGCGCCTTCTCCAGGCGGTACGCCCGATGCAGGATGGTGGGTCTCCAGGTGTGGTATATTTCCTGTACCTCCTCTGGAATGTCAATGTAGCGCTCGGTGCTGACCTCCTGCATGATTAGGTCCATGGGGAAGAGAGGTGCCAGGTCATCAGGGGTTACCGGCTTGCCGGTGCCTGGATGCAGGACTGGTGGCAGCGGCTCCGGCAGGTCTGCCTGGATGTTGTACCATTGGGTCGGCATGTCCTTTTCGTCAAGGATGAACTTTGTCCTTTTCATTTTTCCTCCTTTTTTATTGAATTTGATGTTTAATTTTCAGGACGAGGCTCTTTGGCCATGATATGATAAATTATATATTAACTCACCTCCTTATTTACTTCAAATGAATCAAGTGCCTGGCGCAGGCTTGAAACGAAAGACCTGAGCGAGGCAAGCGTTGTATCTTCTTGCAGCGTCGGATAGTACATCTTTTCTCCCAAATAAAAAGCCCCCCACCCTTTGAAGGGGCGGGAGGCTGATACCGCGGTGCCACCCTTCTTGACCGAAATAATAGAAGTTTGGTCATCTCTGTCGGGTACGGCCCCTTTACTTGCGGGACGATACCCCGGGATTCGTTAACGCTTCCCTGGCGGCAAGGCCTACTAATCTTGCGATTTTCGGTTTGCGGCTCCTGGGTCCATTCGGCCTCTGCGCTGGCGTCGGCTCACACCTTACCCGACTCTCTGGGCCCCGCTCTGAGGCTTACTACTCCCGTTCACAGCCTTTACATAATTTTGTTAATATTCAACTTTATCATG
>DAOVRI010000081.1 GCA_030628245.1 Dehalococcoidales bacterium | reverse complement strand
CCCGTATCAGGCGGGCATAGGGAGCCCAACCGAGCAGTGATATGGCCAGCACCACAGTGGTAAAAGAGGGCCCCATGCTAACGACCAGGAGCATGGCTATCAGTATTGGGGGAAAGGCCATGCTTATATCGGTTATCCTCATCAAGAAGTCTTCGGTACGCCCTCCCAGGTAGCCTCCTATTATCCCCAGCATCGTTCCGATGCTGCTGGTAATTAATATAACCAGCAGCGAGACGCTGATAGAAATCCGGGCGCCGAATATCAGGCGGCTCAGGATATCCCGACCCATTTTATCCGTTCCCAGTAAATGGGCCGTACTGCCCTCTTCAGCCCAGAATGGCGGCATAAGCCTATCCGGCAACGATATCTTAACAGGGTCATAAGGCGCCAGACGGACATCGGGAAAGCCAAGCCATGCCAGGTCGGCAAAAATCGCTATAAGAACCATAAGCGACAATATAGTTACCGGGATAATGAAGGTTAACTTCTTAACTATCCGCGCTCGTCGAGAAAGACCCCTGGCAACAGGTCTAGCCGTGATTTCGGAATCCGAATCCTTCTCTTGCATCTGCACCTCTTTTTACGTCTTCTGTAATCTTATCTGAGGGTCGATATAGGCGTACAGGATGTCCACAAGCAGGTTAATCCCCAGCACCGCAACTGCCACCAGCAGGATAATGGCCTGTACCAGGGGGAAATCGCGTGCCATCACCCCCTCTACCAGGATCCAGCCGATACCCGGCCAGCTGAAAACGGTCTCGATAACTACAGCTCCGGTAATCAGGCCGGCGAATAATATGCCGGCCACCGTCAGGGGGGCTATCAGGGCATTCCTCAGGGCATGCTTCCAGATAATCTGTCTTTCGGGTAGTCCCTTGATTCTGGCCAGCTTGATATATTCGCTGTCGAGGACATCCAGCATGCTGGAACGGACCAGACGCATCATCCCCGGCAGCAGGAAAAACGCCAAGGCGGCCACCGGCAAAATATAGTGGTCAATGCCGCCCAAACCGGAGGTGGGCAAAAGCTGCCACGTCACAGAAAAGATAAAGACAGACACGATGGCTACCCAGAAACCCGGTAAAGCCTGTCCCATGATAGCTATAAACTTCACCCCGTTGTCCAGGAAGGTATCGCGCCGGGTGGCGCCCAGGACCCCCAGAAGAAGCGCCCCCAGCATAGCTACTCCCCAGGAAGGAAGGATCAATCTGATTGAATTGGGCAGCGCGGCTCCAATCATCTCGGTCACCGGTCTTTTCTTGAACAGCGATTCACCCAGGTCACCCTGGACGACATCAGTTACAAAAATCCAGAACTGTTCCGGTATTGACTTATCGAGACCCAGGTTTACCCGGATCCGCTGGATGTCTTCTGCCGTGGAGGTGGCCGTTGCCAGCATCAGGGCAGGGTCTCCGGAAATCCGGACCATGGCAAATACCATCACGGCGATACCTACCAGGGCTACCACTGATTGAAGCAGCCTGATTAATATGAAACGGACCATTCGCTATTTCCCTCAATACCCGTGATGACCTGAATTAAAACTTGCATGGTGTATCTTGCAGACTGCGCACCCTTCAACGGCCGCCAGGAATAAATACTTGTGCTCTAATATCCCCGAAATATCATCAAAATGTCAAGCCACATGCGGCGATAATCAGCATGAGATTAAGCAACAACCAGATTCAAACCGAATCTGAATTACCCACGATGAGGGTTCCGGAGGGATTGACACCTCCTCCGGAACCCCTGTTCCTAGTCATGAACCAAATCTTTAGCCTTACACAGGCTGTAAATTATTCCGCGTGTTTAATTCCGTCAAAACATTCTTGATAGGTGAGGTAGGCTCTCTTGGTAAATTCGCCGAGATACTCACTCGTCACCCAGTAGCCGGGCACTTGCCACATACCCGTAACTATCCACATACCGTGTCCTCTTACCATGAATTCCGACCAGAGCTGCTCCTGCCTCTCTAGATTAGTCTCGGCAAGCACCTGGTCATAAAGGACGTCCATTTCCGGGTCGTTGGCCGTAGTATGTACCCCCAGCGAAGTGAACATGTTGGACGAGTGGTAGACATTCTGGTTTACGCTCGGGTTTATCCACGACCAGATTTGCCCGACACATTCAGCATCCGGGCTGTCCGCCCTGGAAAACATCAGGTCAAAGAACTTGCCCATTTCGACAATCTGTACTTCGACGTCTAGGCCTATCTCCTCCCAGTAGCCCTGGCATATCAGCATCTCCTCTGACCATTGAGCCGGGGTGTATAAATGAATTGTCGGGGTGGCGAATGCATCGGGATACCCGGCTTCTTCTATTAACTGCCTTGCCAGTTCCGGGTCGTAGGGGTCAGCATCCAATGCCGGGTCGTATCCCCAGGTGAGCTCGGTCATGAACCAGAAGCAGCCCGGGTATCCCAGTCCATGGAAGTAAGTATCGATTACTTCCTGCCGGTTAATGGCGTAGGACATCGCCTGACGTATCCTTACATCCCCTGTCGGCCCGTCTGTCATCCAGGTGCCCTGGAAAGCGTAGATGGATATAGTAGGCAGGCCGAGTTCCTGCAGGCGGTAACCTTCGTCCCTCAGCTCGACTGTCCTGTCCATAGTCACCTGAATGAGATCGATCTCGTCCCGCTTGAGCATGGCAACCCTAGTCGCCTCTTCCGGCACCTGAATACACTCAAGCGTCTCGAAGTAGGGCGCTCCGTCCCAGTAGTCATCGAACGCCTCGAATATTATGTTGGTTTCCGGAGTGTATTCGACGAAACTCCACGGTCCGGACCCGATCGGGTGTTCGAGAAAATAATCAAATCCGACTTCCTGGATATACTTACTGGGTAAAATCGGCAGGGGGGCGGCCCAGGAAGCTACCAGGGTAAGCTCGGGAGTCTTGGTCTTATGTATATAGGTGTACTTATCAGGAGTGGACATGCCGGCATAGTTCTCGCGAACACGGGGAGCCCACGGATTCGTCGAGTCCGGGGCCATGAACCGTTTAATGCTGTAGGAGAAATCGGCGGATGTAACCGGGTCGCCATTGTGGAATGTCATTCCCTCACGGACCTTGAATGTCCAGGTCAGTCCGTCATCACTTATTGTCCAGCTTTCAGCCGCCTCTCCCACGAGATTCCCATCGGGGCCCCAGTTCATTACGGAGTCATAAAAGAGATACCAGGTTGCGATGTTGTTGTTCGGGTCGAAGGTCTCCTCTCCAAAATCGCTCATGGCGACACGGAGCGTGCCATACGGGGCTGGTGCTGGTGCTGGTGCCGGTGCTGGTGCCGGTGCTGGTTTCTCTGGTGCCGGGGCTGGTGCTGGTTTCTCTGGTGCCGGGGCTGGGGCTGGTGCCGGCGCTGGCGCTGGTGCCGGTTCTGGTTCTGGTTCAGCGCAGCTGCCAAAAACCATGCCAACTGCAAGTACCAGGATTAACGGGATTAGTAATAGTCTTTTCATTTTTCCCTCCTCATTAATTTAGATTCAGGGTATTACCCAATGGGCTCCATCAGTACGTACAGAATTACCCATGTTATGAAGTATATTATCATATACGATGATTATCATTTCAGGTTTAATATACTATATTCTACATTTTTTGAAATGTCAAACACGTGTTCTGCTGATACTGTACGGTAGGTGTTGATACCCTTTTTAATTGATTTATCCTTTGTGGGGGCATGCCATCAGTTCGCGAGGGTTTATTACTATTTCGTGTGTGAACCCGTATACATTCCCGACGGTCCCGCAGTGAAGACCAATGTGGGTTTTTTAATGTCTATAAACTTCCACGGACAATGTTTCAAACCCCTTGGTATGCATACAAGTGAGCTCTTCGTTATGGTATGTGTTTCATCCCCGAGTACGATACTCATTGTACCCCCCAGGTCGCGCGGGTTCTCGGGGTCGGCCCCTATCATCGCGATGACCTCTTCCCACTCGTGGCTATGCTCCGGTGCCGGTGCCGCACCACTGCCTTCATATATCCAAACGAAGTCCACGTAGAAAGAGCCTTTGGCCATATCGTCTTCCAGATGCAGAATGCGGGCACTCTTAAGCGTGGAGTTGGTTGGACGTGGCGGGGGTGTGCCGGACGCAGCAACAGTAAATCTGTCTTTGGTTTCGGTAATAATGGTGTATTTGGGTGCTGCCAAATTTTTACCAGGTTTGATTTCCGACGTTGCTAATGACGCCTTGCCATCTTCGGATATCCTGCTATACCTCTTGGCAGGCGATATAGTCACAAAAAAAACTGGTTGGTCTATCCTGTTGAATCGAATCGGGCAGTGCCTGATACCAGCAGGTATAAATATCAGGCAGCTTTTAGTAAGGACCTGCTTTTCATCATCCAGCCAGATAGTTATTTCTCCCCCAAGGTCGTGCGGATCTTCCCGGTTGGACCCGATGAATCCGATGACCTCATCAAAGTCGTGGGCATGGGATTCCTCGGCGGTATCTTCCGCAGACCCCTTCCAGAGCCAGTTACAGTCTACGTAAAAAAAGTCTTTTATTATCTCGTCGTCCACTGTTAGCAGGTGGGTCGATTGAATCGTGGACTTTCTTCTACGCCGCTCGGTTTCAAATTTTTCCTTAAGGTCCGAGGGAACGGGCTTGGGGTCAGTAACTATATACTTTGAGTACTTTAACATAGCCACTTTATATTTTCCTCCTGGTTGTTATATTAGAGAAAGTGTTGATGAGATTATAGCACATATTATGGTAAATCCTCACGCATTTTAATCTACAACCTGGTGCTCGTCACAATCCAGGAAGCGCCCAAGAAGCAACAGAAACGGAGCCGGTGCCATTACTATGGGTTCCAGCGGCAAACCGGCATTGCCTGAAGTAAAAATACCTTATGCTGAAATAGGCGCCATGATGTCCCAAAAAACTCTCAGCGTCACAGGAATAGACCAGATAGACGTATCGGTTATACCTACTTGTACAAACCGTATTCTTTAGTATATTCAATCATGGCTTTCAGGTTTTCTGGATTAACCTCATCGGTGGAACTCCGCGGCGATAGAATATAGCCACCGCCATTCCCAACGACGTCAATGAGTTTCTTGCAGTGGTCTTTTACATCCTGGACCGTTCCCACCTGCAGCAGTGAAGATGGAACATTCCCCTCGATACAAACATGGTCTTTCAGGACTTCCTTAGCCCTGAAAATGTCCGTCGTATCAAAGCGCGCGAGCAATCTTCCTTTAGGAAACTCGAGCAGGTATCCCAGCCGTGAAGTGAAGTTGCCCTCGAAAAAGATGCAGGGTGTCGCTCCCCGTTCGATAAGCGTCATGACAAGCTTTTTAAACGTGGGCCAGTAGAAAGTATCGAACTGTTTCTTGGAAAGAAAGTCATCCGAACCTCGCGTAACGGTCATAAACATCCTGATGTTCCCGTACTCATTCGGTTGGGGCATCGGTCTTTCAAGTGTCTTCTTCAGAACGAATTCACAAAGTTCAATAAGCTTATCAGGCTGGCGGAACATGTCGAACATGGTGCCGCTCATTCCCCGCATGGAATGTGAAAGTACATCGTAAGGTGGCATCGCGGCGCCCTGAAAATACTGTGGAAAGCCCATGTCGAGTATCATTTTATTGAATTTCTGTATCTTGGAGCGCCACCTTCGCATTTCGCGACCGGCTTTCTGGAGGGTCCGGACGGCTTTTACCAGTTTCGGTTCGGCAAAAGCTAGCGCCAGCATTTGTATGCCCATCGGGCCTAAGCCCAGATCGGATAATCTCGGCAGCAGTGAAAGGCCTTCCAGGTTCTCGCTGGTGCGGGACATGAACACCCGCAGCATGTAGTCGGATGGGTCATTCATGTACTGGTCGAATTCGTCTGCCTTCATATTATCGATTTCGATGGCCTGGTGACCCTGATAAGGTTCGACGCCGTATCCCGGCCATCTCATCTGTTTTGGGTTTAAAATTTCCAGGGCTTTCCCCGGCATAAATCCTTGCTGGAAAATCATATCCGGCTGGAAGTCCCGCAGAGTCTTCTGATACGCATCGTACCAGGCATCATAGTCATAATAGGCGGCGGCACAGGGTACGCCGGTATATTTGGTGGGGAAGTAGCCCATCGCGCAGATAATCGGGACCCTGTCGGGTATCCTGAGCCGAATGGCGTCCGTTATTCTTTTTTCTCTTTCGTTGCGGATTTGCCGTGCTGTTTTTTCCATTTTATTGCTCTTTCTTCCAGTATTAATTACCAGGCCAGTAAATAAAATAAATAAATCGGTATGAAAATGGACAACTGTAAATGATGTAGGCTGCAATATTTTATAACAAAATGAAAGTCGCCGCCAGCGTATTTAAGTACGGCCTGCCAAGTATTATTAATAAATTTGAATTTTCTAATCTAGGAAACTTGGTTACATCCCGGAAAAGGAGTAAAATCATAAACAACCGCATATTTTATCAGAGTAGATTGGAGAGGAGGTTAATGACATGACTAAATGGCATGATTTTCTGGAAAAGGAAGGTAAGGCACCACCCTGGCCATACCCAATACGCTATGACCAGGAGCAAGAAATCGAAACCGATGTCCTGGTTATCGGTGGTGGCATCGCCGGATGCTGGGCGGCTATCAGCGCCGCCAGGAAGGGCGTTAGAGTTGCCCTGGTGGAGAAGGGGGACACTATCAGAAGCGGTGCCGGGGGACCGGGGTGCGACCACTGGTGCCACGTTCCCGCCAATCCTCACTCCAAGGTCGACCCCGATGAATGGGCTAAAAAAATGACCGAGTATCCGGGTATCCTGGGAACGCTGCAGAAGGACCCTGTCAAGTATCCATATAGTAACGGCATCGGAACCCAGATTCAATGCCGTGAAAACTACGACACCCTCCTTGAAATGGAACAGATGGGCGGCAAAATCAGGGACGTCGACGACGAATACAAGGGGGCCGAAGGCAGGTATGACGATACCAAATTTATATTTTCACCCCGCGTCAGCCCTGACCACTCCACGGAGGTTGTGATACGTATCTGGGGAACGACCTTCAAACCCGCTCTAAAGAAGGAATGCAAACGTCTGGGCGTTAAAATCTACGACAGAGTCATGGTTACCAGCCTGCTGACCGAAGGAGGCATCCAGGGAGCCAGGGTGGTTGGGGCTACGGGCTTTAGCAACCGCACCGGCGAATTCATGGTCTTTAAGTCGAGAGCCGCCGTGCTGGCCACTGCCGGCGACTTTTCTCTGTGGATGTTGAATACGGAGCTGGCCGGTTATAATACCTTCCGTTCCCGTAACTCGACCGGCGACGGCGTGGCCATGGCCTGGAGAGCCGGCGCTGAACTTACCCTGATG
>DAOVRI010000172.1 GCA_030628245.1 Dehalococcoidales bacterium | reverse complement strand
GATGAAAGATTTCACAGAATGTGGAGGTATTATCTGCTATCGTGTGCAGGAGCATTCCGGGCAAGAGGGAATCAGTTATGGCAAATTGTTCTTTCCAAAGAGGGCATTATCGGGGCTGTAAATCTATACGCTGAAGATAAAAAAACTACGCCACTTGGTCTTGTTTTTATTGGCCATTGTTCCTGGTAATGTGATACCTCTTTCAACTCCGCCTAACGCAGGCTATGCGCCCCGGTTTGCCTGGCTGAATGCTTCGGCCGTGGCGAAGCCTGGAGGCGCACAACAATAGTCCAGATTGTTTACTCCGCTTGAGGTAACAAACACTCATCTTGTTAGCAGTGTTGGGTTCTTCTCTATCGAAACAAGCTTCCTTCCAAGTCCTGATTTTGGGAACAATACGTGGAATGCATAGTAAACTGTCAATATGGAGTCGACAAGAATACCGATGCCGAAAAGAGTCAGGATAGAAGTGAATGTAGGCGTCCAAAAACCTGCAAGATAAGACAAGAACGCAACAACATATACGGTCCCGTTGGTGATTATGGCCTGATAAGCCATATACTTTGTCTTTCCGATCCCATAGAAAATACTGTCCGTTACGAGATTGAGAGCCAGTAAGACATATGGAATTATTAGTAAGGCCATGGCTTTCCCGGAGAGATTTACGATTTCGCTATTTGAGTTGAGGAATGCGGCAAAGCTACCCCAAAATGGCAAGAAGATCGACCATAGTAATACGATAATTCCCCCGATTACTAATGACGAATACCATAACTTACGAACTCTAGTGAGGTCGGCAGAGTGATTAGCTATCAATACCTTAGCGCTTTCCGAAAGTGCTAGGATGGGGACTAAGAGAAAGCTCCAGAAGATATGCATTGCCAGATAATATCCACCAATTGTATTTTCTCCAATAAGGTTAAGTAATCTGACAATCATGAAGAAGTAGGCAAAGTTTCTCACCAGACTGTCAAGTCCGGACCAGCCGCCAACCCTGAGGTAAACCTTCCAGTCCTTGAGGGTAAAGAACGATATCAAATTTCTCACCTTTTCAAACGCGATAGATCTTATCATGATTAGTGTGGTGATAAGCAGCCCGAAGCTAGCTATAAGGTCTGACCAGGCAACCCCCAGAACACCTAGATTAAGAGAAAAAGAATATCCTCCGTAGAAAAGACTATCGAGAATAAGGCGATAGACCACCTGCAAAATGGCTAGAGTCAGTATCATACGTTTTCGGTTTATCGTTTCAACGATTATCACTAAGGCCATGCTTAACAGGAAAATAGGAATGCCTGCCGTTTTGATTTTCAGGAATGTGGATGTTGTCTCCCGAATGGCCTCAGGGGTTCCTATAATACTCACAAAGTTATCGGAAAGAACAAACAGGATAGCTGCGAGAACACAAGAGAAAAGGAAGATTGTCGTTATTGATGTTCTTATCGGGTATCCTGGCCCCTCTTTGCTTTGTATTCCTCTACCTACAAAAAAGAATATGGCCAGGACAAAGGTTTCCTGCACGACCTCAAGTAGAAGCTCGATGAACTGCCACTGGGCAACGGTTGCCAGTGCATTGGTGTCTGGAATTGCATTTCCGATTAAATAGACGCTGTATGAACGGTAAAACCGTGGCAAGGCCATGAAAAGGAATATCAGAAGAAATAGTCCCCAGTCCCATTGCCTAAGAAGTACCTTGCCTAACTTGATAGTATCGAGAACTTTCGGCATTATATTATATATACATGATTCGGGCTTCTAAGTGCAACGAATCAGTGTGAATATGAGCTTTGAGGTAGGATGGGTTTAATCGACCAGCCCGTATGGCGCCGGGTGAAAAAGGCGCTGAGCCACCCCGACCTCGTCCTGAAGCAAATGAGTCGATTCAATGAGCTAGGCCACGTGAGTGAGGCCAAACGCAACTTGAGGTTGGCAGAGTACCAGATAGCGCAGGCTGAATCCGGAATCACCAGAATCCAGCAGGCTTATGAGAACAATAGCCCGCTTTATATAGCTGAGGAAGCAACAAGGCGGATAGCCGAATACCGCGAAAGGGTGCTTAAGGCACAGCGAAGAAAAGAGGAACTGGAGGCCTCGCTGCAAAAAATAACCAGAGATGCACAATCCCTGGAAAAAACAAGAGAAGCTCTAGCGAGATTGCATCTGGAAAATGTCTGCAACGCCACGTTCAAGGAAAAAGTAAGGGTCATCGAGATTCTCGATGTCAAAGTGTACCCTTCCGAGAACATGGATCATATAGGAGTAACTTGTGCAGTGAATTTGGCTGGCTTGGAGAACGAAGAGAAGCTATTTTCGTGTCATAACACCAGCATCGCGTCGCCGAAGCTGTAGAAGCGATACCTCCGTGCCATGGCTTCCTGATAAGCTTTGTCGGTAAGCCCTCTGCCACCGAAGGCGGTAACCAGCATCAGCAGAGTTGATTTCGGCAGGTGGAAGTTGGTAACCATAGCATCAACCATGCGGAACCGGTGCCCCGGCAATATGAACAGGTCCACCCAGCCCTGAAATGGTTCAAGCCGTAGAGGTTGACTGACCCGCGCCGCCTGCTCCACGAGCCTCACCGTGGTGGTGCCGACACAGATAATTCTACGTCCCTCTCGCCGGGCCCGTGACAACTCATCGGCGACTTCTTTATCGATTACGCCGTATTCTTGGTAGATAGTGTGCTCATGCGGGTCATCCTCAGCAACCGGCCGGAACGTATCCAGTCCCACGTGCAGGGTAATAAACAGACAGCGCACGCCTTTTCGCTCGATTTCACCTAACAAATCGGGCGTGAAGTGCAGGCCGGCCGTCGGCGCCGCCACGCTGCCGACCACCCGGGCATAGACCGTCTGGTACCGCTCCGGGTTTGCCAGCGGCGCGTGAATATACGGAGGCAACGGGACTTCACCTGCCGCCAGCAGGAGCGTTTCATCGGAGAAGCATATTACCCTGATGCCTCCGTCCCCCACCCCGATAACCTCAGCCAGAATCACCTCACCGGGCCGATCAGTCGACAAAGAATCACCTGCTATCTCCACCTTCGCCCCGATTTGGAGTCGGCGAGCGGGCCTCGTCAGCGCCTCCCATACGTTATTATCGGTACGCCGCAGCAGCAAAATCTCCACCCTGCCGCCGCTGCCGACCCTCTTACCCTTGAGACGGGCCGGAATGACACGGCTGTCATTGAACACCAGAACATCGCCGTCATGCAGATAATCGACAATATCAAAGAACCGCCGATGCTCTATGGAGTCCTCCCCCCGATTCAGTACCATAAGACGGGAATGGTCTCTCGGTTCGGTGGGACTCTGGGCGATAAGCTCGTTGGGAAGAGTATAGTCGAAATCGCTCGTTTTCATGAGTATCAGACGGATGTTTCTACCATCACTATACCGTGTGTCAGGAAGAAAGGCAATCTGGGACCGGTTGGTGGTATAATATTAGTAATAGCACGATATATTAAAATGAAAACACGGAAACCAGATAAAATAACTTGCTCTGTCCGCCCTTACGGACCACCGGCCTGGCAATATAAGTGCCACGAATGCGGGCATGAGTTCGAGATGCCGGCGCCAAAGGGCCCTACCGAGGAGAGAAGCCATACCTGCCCTGAATGCCACAGTAAAAATATCGAGAGATTGAACATCGTTAAGTCCGAGGCCTGCCCGCCCGGCGGCTGATAAGCGTATCATAAAAGGCCGTGGGCTTTAAATGTCTTAACCTCACCCCCCTATTTTTAAGTTGAACCTATCCCCCTGTGTCCCCCTTCCCTTGGGTATTTATGAAGGGAAGGGGGAATAATATGAAAGAGGGGCTTCGCCCCTCTTAAACGCCCCGGAAAAACATAGGTTGATTTGCCCTCTCGCGGCGCACTCCCCGTGTTAAAATCCCTCTCGGTCTCCCTTTGTTAAAGGGAGAAGCTATTTAAGTTTCTCTTCCCTTTTTCAGTTTCCCCCTTTGAAAAAAGGGGACTAAGGGGGATTTTCCCAGAGGGTGGTTAGGGTGGGAATAGATAACAACCGGGGGACGAAGTGGGGTAGCCATAAGCCATAACAAAAATCCCCG
>DAOVRI010000120.1 GCA_030628245.1 Dehalococcoidales bacterium | reverse complement strand
GCCAATCAGCGCCTCGCCGCCGAAGCTGGTGAAATAGACATTGTAGTAGTTGTTCATCTCGCTTCTCATGCCCAGCCTGTCAGCCAAATCCCAGAGGACCTCCAGCTTGTTCCGTCGCTCGTACTGGGCCTGAATAACAGGCTGGCGTATCGGGAAGTTCCAGCCCTCCATGCCGATAGGGTGGTTGAAGAAGGGGCCATGCGTCCCAAAAAGACAGTAAGCCTCCAGGGGGTGGCAATCGGGGAGAACGATATCGGCATAGCCCTCGCAGAACTCGTTGGGAAGGATATTAAAGGTGACGATAAACGGTATTTTCTCCCAGAATTTCCCGGCTATTTCACGACTCTGGGTACTGCGAATCATATTAGCGCCGAAAATCATCGCCATCTCTATCTCGTAAGGGCGACCCAGCTTATCCCAGTACTTATCGAAGTCTGAGGTCACCGGTTGGGGAGAGAACGAAGCCGTCGGTGTCAGCTCCTTCATGAGAAAAGTATAGGGTAACTGGGAATCTTCTATCGGCCAGGGGCGGTGCTCCATGAAAGACCCTGCCGTGAGCATGCCGTCTTTGCAGGCGTAGGGTATCATCCGGAAACGCCCGGTGTCCGGATATCCTTCTACGTAAGCCGGCCAGCCGAGCGTCCCGCCGGGTACATCCATGGCGCCGACGATAGCATTGAGCAGGCACATGGCAATATAGCTGTGTGCCGAATTAGTATGCCCCTGTCCGCCGCGGAACATGACGGCGGCTACCGGCCGGAAGGGAAGCTTCTCCCCTTCAATTTCGATGGTGGCGCCAATCATGGCCGCATCAACCCATTCCTGGGCGATACGCCGCACGGTTGCGGCGGGAACGGTGCTTTCTTTCTCCGCCTGCTCCGGGGTGTAAACCTTAATATGTTCTTTGAGAAGCTGGAACGATGGCTGGCATTTGACGCCGTTGACATCGTACTCACCGAAGAGAGCGAAATCACCGATTGTCTCATCGTTAAAGACCTTGGCTTTATTGTCTTTGGCGTCCCAGACAAGCGGCTTATCGGTCTCTTTATCACGTACATATTTGCCGTCCGGGCCGACGAGATAAGGGCCGTTGGTCTTCATTTTGATGAACTCGGCGTCATAGACGTCCAGTTCGTTGAGGATGATATTGACCATCGCCAGGGCAACGATGCCGTCCGTCCCGGGGAGGATAGGCACCCACTCGGTGGCCTTGCCTCCGCCGAAGTTACAGATGGGGTCGAAGACGACATTTTTCATGCCCCGGGACCTGGCATCGGCAGACAGCCTCATATTAAATCCCATGGAGTGTCCCGAGGCGGTACCCTTGTTGGAACCCATCTGAATGGCATAGTTGCAGTACTTGAAGTCGGGCACGATAGACCACGAGGCATGGTAGAGTCCGGCGCCCATGTGAGAGCCGCTGCCGCAGTGAAGGCCGGCACCGCCGACATACCAGTTCTTGGTGCCGAAGACAGCCCCGAAAACGCCGAAGCCCAGGGGCAGGTCCGGTCCGCTGCCCGGCCCGGGCGTGCCGCCGTGAAGGAGTTTGTGGGGATTTTCGGCGCGAATCTTCTTGAGGCGCTTGGCAATTTCATCGAGGGCTTCGTCCCAGGAAATCCGCTCCCACTTGGGGTCTTCAAAGAGACCCTTCTTGGGGTTGGTCCTTCTCAGGGGGTAGTTATAGCGGTTGGGGTCATAGAGGGCCTGTATCATGGCTTCGCCCTTGGCGCATATCCCTCCCCGGGGACCGAAGTCGTTGTCGGGCTCTCCATCAATTTTCACGATGACCCCGTTAACCCGGTGGGCGCGAATGGTACACTGACCGTAGCAGCCACCACAGGTCGTCTTAACCCACTCATTGTCCCAGATTTCCGGGTTACCCTTTACCGACATACCCACTACCGGCTTATTTCCCGGCTTTTTGTCTTTGGTTGGTGTAACCATATGTATAATCCTCCTCCTTTGTTACAAAGCTTTTTCGCCGCTATTTTCTAATTTATACGATATTGAAAGATTGGCGCAAGTTGTCAAGAGAAGCAGTTTTCGACACCAATTCGGGATATTTTACGGGTTTATTGTCTCCAGATAAACCTCCTTTACTATAATTCACCGTGAATAACCGGTATTACTTATACGCATCACAGAGGTTCTTGACAAGGGCATACCGCTCATCGACTGCCTTTTGCAGCTCCGCCAGGCCGTCCTCTTTCAGATGGGAGAATTTCCGCATCAATTTGGTGAGTTCCGCAACAGGCTTGGGGTTGGCTATCTCAACCGTAAATCTGGGCTTCCCGTCTTCCGCCTCCCAGAGGGGGAAGTAGTTGGTTCTCACGGCGGTGCGGCATACCTCGATTGACATATTGGAGTTAATGCGCCAGCCGACGGGGCAGGGCGAGAAGACATGAAGGTAGACAAACCCCTCTTTTACCTTCTCTTTGGCTTTAACCAGCTTCTTGGCAAAGTCCTCAAGGTGGCTCAGGGTGGCCGTAGCCATATACGCCGGCCGGTGCATCAGCATGACCAGGGGCATGTTCTTGGAAACGGTCGTCTTGCCGCGGCCGATTTTCCCAACGGGGGTCGTCGTGGTGGCGGCCCCCAGCGGGGTGGCGCTGCTTCTCTGGTTGCCGGTGTTCATATAGCCTTCATTGTCATAGGCTAAATAGATAATATGCTCGCCTCTCTCGGCGGCCCCGCTGAGGGGCTGGAAACCGACATCGGTGGCGCAGCCGTCACCGGTGAAGCAGACCACGGTAGCATCCTGACCTATCCTCCGGTAATACCTGGAAAGTCCCGTAGCCTTGGAGGGAACTCCGGTCATAACGGAGGCCATATAAGCCAATCTATGCCATGCCCCCACGTTCTGCCCGTGTAATACCGGTGCCGCGCAGCCGGGCGTACCGACAAATACCACATTCTTCCCCAGGACTTTCGGCACGAACCTGGCGGTAAGTTCCAGGGGACAGCCGGAGCACCAGGCCACACCACCAGCGAACTGGTCTTCCTCGCAGAAATAGTTAAAAACCCGTGATTTTTTCTTCGTTTTTTCTACCATCTTTGTTTCCTCATTCCTCCATCGGAATCCAGGTTACCTCCTGGTAGGGCTTGCCCTGGGCAGCAGCATTGACTTCGTCTATTACTCTCTCTATATGAGGTACATTGATATCCAGATTGGCCAAGCCATCGATATAGCTCAGTATGGGTATAGCACCAATATTCACTGCGAGAGTTTTCAGCTCCATACATATAGGCCCATACTTCCAGCCGAAACAGAGGCTCCGGTCGATAACGCCTATCGCTTTCTTACCCTTTAGGGCTTTTATAAGACGTTCGGCAGGGAAGGGGCGGAATAGTCTTAGCTTGACCATACCTACTTTCACACCCTCTTCCCTTTTGGTGTCGACAACTGTCCGTACCGTTCCGGCGGCACTCCCCGAGGCCAGCACTATTATCTCGGCACCCTCGGTGCGGTACTCCTCAATCTGGCCGCCGTAGCTACGTCCGAAATAATCTCCGAACGCTTTATCTATTTCGTCCACTTTATTCTTGACTCGCTCCAGCGCCATACAGTGCTTATAGCGCGCCTCGACATAGCCCATCTCCATACCGTGAGTGCCGCAGCCGATAGACACACCCGGAACCAGTTTCTGGCGTTCCGGTTGCTGTTTAAGGGGCGCCAGGAACTCATCGACGTCCTCGATGTTCGGAATTTCCACGGCTTCGGCAAGGTAGGAGAGATAAAAACCATCATAGTTCACCATGACGGGGAGCTGGATATCGTAGTCCTCCGCCAGCCGGTAGGCCATGATAGTCTGGTCAAGAATTTCCTGGTCGTTCTCCACGACTATCTGGACCCATCCTGTGTCCCTGGCGGAAATCATGTCCTGCTGCCCGGAGGAAACGGCATGGATGCCGGGCGTTTCCCGGTTAGCATTTACCATCACTACTGGTGCCCTGAAGCCAGAGGTTTCCTGCAGGGCATCATACATGAATACCAGTCCGTAAGAAGAGGTAGCGGTGAAAACCCGTGCGCCGGCGATGCTGGCGGCTAAGACAACGTTCATCGCCGAGTTTTCACCCTCAACTTCCACATATTCGGCGTCCAGAACACCATCGGCTTTGAACTGGGAGAGCAGCTCCGCTATCTCGCTCTGAGGAGTTATGGGGTAGGCCGCCACCACTTCCGGCCGGCAAACCATAGCCCCGTAGGCGCCGACGGCGTTGCCTGTTATTACCCTGACCTGACCTTTTTTAGCCTTCATCGGCAAACTCTCCTTCCGGAACCATAGTAATGGCTTTTCGCGGGCACTCCGTGGCACAGATACCGCAGCCCTTGCAGAAAGCAAGGTCGGCCTCGAAATAGTCGCCCATGTCTTTCATGCACTGCGGGGGACAGTAGAGCGCACAGAGACCGCAGTAGTTACACTTTTCCTTGTCCAGCACCGGCCGCTCCGTCCGCCAGCTGCCGGTATCCAGACAGAGAAGCTTCTCGTCGGCATTCGACCAAGCGCTTTCCGTTTTAAAAATATTCTTATGCTTTATTACCATTTGGTTACCTCCACTTCGCGGTATCCTCTCTCGGTACTCTTGAGATTTCTCTGAAGGATGTCGCCACTGAGATAGTCCGGCAGGCAGGACAGAATTGACTTCAATTCCAGCCAGCCGGTAGCGGCGGCAAAGGCGCCGAGAAGGCAGGTATTGGGGATATCCCGGCCGATTTCCTCAACGGCTATCTGGGTGGCGTTGACCACGCCGCTTGTTTTCAGGTTTTCGTCGGGCTGCTCGGTCAACTTCTTCGGGCTATTCAGGATGAACACGCCTTCCGGCTTCAACCCCGTGAACAGGGTGGTAAGGGCTAACAGGCCGGGGTCAATCACAATCAGGCAATCAGGGGTATAGATTTGCGTTTTTTCCCGAATGGGCTTGTCATCAACGCGGGTGAAAGCCACTACCGGCGCGCCACGCCTCTCGAAACCGTACATGGGAAAGCTGGCCACCGACTTACCCTCGAGAACGAAGGCACTGGCCAGCATCCTGGCCGCCATAACGGCCCCCTGCCCGCCACGTCCGTGAATCCTTATCTCTTTCACAGTTACATAATCCCCTCTTCATTTGTATTCAGCGCAGACACCCTCCGGTTGCGCTGTGAAACCACGATATATATTAACACTATTCGCGGAGCTTTCCGTTGCCGACGGTCCTAGCGAGCCTGGGAGACAGGCTCTCTCTAATCGTCCTCATAATACCGACCAATACTTCAATCTGCTCTTTGTCGATACAGGACAGGGTCTCGCGGCTTAACTCCTGGGCGACCGGATTCAGCTGATTGGCTTCCTGCCAGCCTTTATCGGTGATGACGACTTTCACGGACCTGCGGTCGTCGGGCGATGGCTCCCGGCGCCGGCCGGGCCTTCCGGGGCGTGGCTCAGGCGTGTCGGTTATCTTGTGCTGTCTTTAGTGATCCTGGTAGCGATAGTCGTCTCGTTCTCCCGCGGCGCGTGGTTGG
>DAOVRI010000147.1 GCA_030628245.1 Dehalococcoidales bacterium | reverse complement strand
CATTTAGGGCATATCGGCTTGCCGCATTTTCCGCAACGGAGGCCTGTCTCTACATCCGGGTGCGTGGCGCATCTTAATGTTTCCGACTCGGTCATTCCGTTTTTTCCTTTTTGGGGACGTGTTTCCGGTGGACCCAGGTGGTCCTATCGCCGATATCACGGTCGAAAAGAAGTCGATTT
Source organism: Dehalococcoidales bacterium (assembly GCA_030628245.1). Lineage (GTDB taxonomy): Bacteria > Chloroflexota > Dehalococcoidia > Dehalococcoidales > RBG-16-60-22 > JAFGPF01. Next base: position 4,618 of record DAOVRI010000147.1, on the reverse strand, counting down.
AAGAGCAGTCGACCCATCCCGATATTCCTGGCCTCTATCGCCGACTGCGCGGTGAGTCGCTTGATAATTATTATTAGCGCCATAGCCAGAAATCCCATCGTTACCGACAGGGGTTCCCGGGAAATCGCGCTGGCTATGGGCAGTATTACCATCCCCACGAGTATCGGCACCGGTGTCCGGCGTGTGAAGGCGGCGACGGCAGCGCCGATAGCAAAGAAGGCTATAGTCGCCCACGGCGTTATATTATTTATCAAAGGCAATATGATGATTATACCCAGGCTTGTCGCAACCCCCCGGCCCCCGTGAAAGCGGAGAAAGACCGACCAGTTGTGCCCGGCGACGGCGGCCAGGCCGACCGCAAGCTGCTGTCCGGCATCCAGCCCCAGTTTCAAGGCTATTAATACCATCAACATACCCTTGAAAAAGTCGAAAATACCCACTATCAGGCCGAGTTTCCGGGAGGTCGTCCGCCACAGGTTGCCGCCCCCGACCTGCTGGGTGCCATCTTTCCTGAGGTCTATTCCGCGTGACCTGGCGGCCAGGTATGAGGATGGCACCGAACCGAGGAGATAGGAACACACTATTAATATAATCCAGATAGTCATGAAGCTCCTTCAAGAGGCGTTGTCATAATATATTATACATATTTACAGATTGGCTGGTTTCTGCGCTAGCTTTGCTGCGGCGATGAGCCGTTCCGCCGCTTCCAGCGGAACCTCCACCCCGCCGAGCATGACTTCGCTGCTGTCACCGATGCCGTGATAGTCGGTGCCGCCGGTGGCGATAAGTTCGTACCTTTCCGCCAGGTTGAGCATAGCCCCGGTTTGTTCGGCGGTGTTGTCCTTATAATAGGTCTCGATGCCGACCAGCCCGACTGCTTTAAGCTTGATTACCATGGCCTCCGGGTCATTGACGGTGAACGGGTGCGCCAGTACGGGCAGCCCGCGGGAACGTAATATCAGTTCTACCGCTTCTTCCGGCGTCATCTTCTCGCGCGCGACGTAAGCCGGACCGCCGTGTCCGATGTATTTATCGAATGCCTCTTTGAACGCGGTGACATAGCCCTTTTCCAGCATCGCCTGGGCGATGTGCGGTCGCCCGATGGAGCCGTCGCCGGCTATTTCCTGCACTCGTGCCCAGTCGATATCGATTCCCAAGCCAGCCAGTTTGGTGACCATCCCCCGCGCCCTTCCCTGCCGGGAATTGCGGAACCTCTCCAGGGCCGAACCCAGTTCCCGGCTGGTATAGTCGATGAAGTAGCCCAGCACATGGGCTTCACCATCGGCTAAATCGGTGCTGATTTCGACACCGGGGATGAGCCTTAGTGTGGGGAATGCTTTGGCGGCCTCCAGTGCCGGCGGGATTCCGTCCACGGTGTCGTGGTCGGTCAGGGCGATGACCTTCAGGCCGAGTTCCGCCGCCTTGCCGACGATGGCTTCGGGACTGAACTTACCGTCGGAGGCGGTCGAGTGAATGTGCAGGTCAACCTGGCTCACGGCGCTGTCATCTCCCGCTGTATGCGCTCGATGCCGGTAGCCTTGCCGCTGTTTTCATCCACCTCGACCATGATGGCGTTGAGTACCGGCTCCCCCTTGCCTACCGAAAGGTGATGAGGCATCATGGTAAGGAAACGCTGGAGTACGGACTCGGCATCGTCGCCGATAACCGAATCCTCCGGCCCGGTCATGCCGATATCGGTGACGTAGGCGGTGCCTCCCGTCAGTATCTTCGTATCGATGGTGCCGACATGAGTATGGGTGCCGAGCACGGCGCTGACCCGCCCGTCCAGGTAGCGCCCCAGGGCCACCTTCTCCGAGGTCGCTTCGGCATGAAAGTCCACGATAATAACCTTGGGTTTGGGGTCGAGTTCTTCCAGTAGTTTGTCCATAGCCCGGAAGGGGCAGTCGAGGCTATTCATGAAGACTCGGCCCATCAGGTTCACCACCAGGGTCTTGCCGGTGAGCAGGTAGCCCCGCCCCGGCACCCCCGCAGGGTAGTTCAACGGACGCAGGATGGGTATATCGGCATCGAGATAGGGAATAATCTCTTTCTGGGCCCATATATGATTGCCGGAGGTGAGCACATCGATGCCGTCACCCAGCAATTCCTGCGAAGTGTTTACGGTCAGGCCGAAACCTCCGGCAGCATTCTCCCCGTTGGCAATTACCAGGTTGATACCGTATTGCTTACGCAGGCCGCGTACAAATTTATGTACGGCCTGCCGTCCTGGCCGGCCAACTATGTCGCCTATGGCTAATATTTTCATCTTATTTTATGTGTCATTGCGAGTCCTTCCGCTGAAGGACGAAGCAATCTCTATCACCGGTTTTGGCAGATTGCTTCGTCGCTATGCTCCTCGCAATGACGGTTCACCTTACTTTGCATAGTCAACAGCGCGTGTCTCCCTGATGACGGTGACCTTTATCTGCCCCGGGTAGTCGAGGGTCTCTTCCACTTTCTTTACGATGTCCCGCGCCAGTCTCATGGCTCCCAGGTCGTCAATGGCTTCCGGCTTGACCAGGATGCGCACTTCGCGTCCGGCCTGGATGGCGAAGGACTTCTCGACTCCTTTGAAGCTATCGGCAATATCCTCCAGCGCCTTGAGTCGCTTCAGGTAGCCTTCCAGCGATTCCCGCCGTGCGCCGGGTCGGGCGCTGCTGATGGCGTCGGCTGCCGAGGTGATGTAACCCCAGATGCTGGTATCGCTGGTCTCGAGGTGGTGCTCGGCGACGCCCTTGAGCACCTCGGGTGATTTTTCCCACTGCTTGACGAGGTCGGCGCCGATGGCGGCATGGGTTCCTTCCACCTCGCGGTCCACGGCTTTGCCGATATCGTGCAGCAGTCCGGCCTTCTTGGCGATGGTGACATTGGCTCCCAGCTCGGCGGCAATCATACCGGCCAGATAGGCAACCTCGATGCTGTGCTCCAGGGCGTTCTGTCCGTAGCTGGTGCGGAATTTGAGTCGACCCAGCAGCTTTATCAGCTCGGGGTGAAGCTGGACTCCCAGCTGGAGGGCCGCCTGCTCGCCGGCATTCTGGATATCGGCGTCTACCTCTTCTTTAGCCTTGATGGCCATTTCTTCGATGCGCGCCGGGTGAATGCGGCCGTCAAGGATGAGCCGGTTCAGGGCGACGCGGGCGATTTCCCGGCGGACGGGGTCGAAGCTGGATACAGTTACCGCTTCCGGGGTATCGTCGATAATAAGGTCGACGCCGGTAGCCTGCTCCAGCGCCCGGATGTTGCGACCCTCTCTTCCGATGAGCCTGCCTTTCATCTCATCGTTGGGGAGTGAGACTACCGAGACCGTGGTCTCGGCAACGATTTCCGAGGCGCTGCGCTGTATGGCCGATGCCAGTATCTCCTGGGCTTTCTCGTCGGCCTCTTCTTTCAGCTTGGTTTCCCACTGGTGGAGGCGTCTGGAGGCTTCCTGCTGCATCTCGATCTCCATAGCGTCGAGCAACGTCTGTTTTGCCTCCTTACTGGACATTCCGGAAATCAGTTCCAGCTGCTTCAACTGCTTGTCCTTGAGCTCCCCGAGCTGGCTCCGGGTCGTTTCTATTTCCTTTTCTTTATTGGTCAGATTGCGGTCGCGCTGGTCTACGCCTTCCAGCTTACGGTCCAGGGTCTCTTGTTTTTGATTGAGCCTGTTTTCCTGTTTTTGTAGTTCGGAGCGTCGCTCGCGGTAGTCGCCGTCCGCCGAGCCCTTGATGCGCTTGGCTTCTTCCTGGGATTCTTGCAGTATATCCTTGGATTCGTTCCTGGCTTCGGCTACCATCTTGGCAGCTTTTCTTTCGGCAATACGCAGTTGACGGTTGAAGATGAGACGGCGGGAAAGAAAAGCCGCCATGCCGCCCAGTACGGCACCAATGACAAAAATGAAGAATATGGCTACTAATTCAATAGTGCCTAACGTTATCATTTCGACCTCCCTCCTTTCTTTGTTGAACTAATTAATATTTTTGGCAAACCTGCCAGATTTAACCGTAAACCCGGTATTTACTATTTGGTAACACCCCCGTACTCTTTCCAGACTCTGGCTACCGTCTCGTTGATGACGTCGTAGCCGAAGCCCCTCCGCCCCAGGTGTTCGCCCAACCGGCGGCGGAAGACCTGGTAGTCGGACGGGGAAAGGCGGCGGGCTTTATTTAGGGCCGCCCGGTAAGCGCTGTCACTATCATCCACGTCGCTGACAACCTGCTCTATGATATCGTTACCCAGTCCCTTTCTCTGCAGTTCCAGCTTCGTCAGCCGCCGACTGCGGGGACTGAACGACTCCCGGTTATCTTTCCAGAACTGGGCGAAGGCGGTATCATCCACCAGTCCCTGCTCCTTCAGTCTGGCGAGAGCCTTATCGGTAGAGGCACTATCGAATCCGTGCTTCTGGAGCCTCTGTCTGATTTCGGCCTCGGAGCGTGGTCGGTAGCCGAGGTAGCGGATGGCCGCGTTCAGGCAGTGCTGGTAGCGGTTAACGCCGGTCAGCGCCTCTATCTGGTCGTCAGACAGTTCCTGACCGACCTTCAGGCCCTCTTTCAGGGCGACTTCCGCCAGCAGGCTGAAGGCGTACCTGCCGTCCAGGTAAACGTTTACCCGCTTTTCCCGGCTTTTTCCCGCCGTCAGT
>DAOVRI010000201.1 GCA_030628245.1 Dehalococcoidales bacterium | reverse complement strand
GAGGTACTGCAGAATCACGGTATACTCGTGCTCGATGCCCCAGTTCAACGTTTTAGCGACGCTGTCCTTGCGGTCGCCCCTCACATCTTTCAGGCCTTCCTTTTTGGCTTTCTCAACGAAGTGCTCGAACTTACCGTGGTGCGCCTGTTCGTCAGCCAGGATACGCTCCAGCAACCTTTTTATTTTAGGGTCATCAATTAGCTTGATGTGTTCTTCATACTGGTCGATAGCGCCCTGTTCAAGCTTAACGTCATCTCCCATCCAGTCGGGCACTTCCTTACCGGCCATATTCATGGTGCCCCTTTTCAGGCTGGGCTTACCGCCGAGCCCTACTATCGTTTCCGCCAGCCAGTCCAGGTGCCTCATTTCCTCCCGGGCCATGGCTTCAATCTCGCAGGACATCTCGCCCTCACCCATAGCGTAGGCATGGGTCAGGTACTGAATAATAGCACCGTGCTCGTTTTGAAGGTCAAGGTTCAGCAATTCTATGATTTTCTCTTCTTCCATTGGTCACCTCCGTATCTACTTTCTAATGACGACTAATACTCCAGCAGCCTCTTTTCGCCCTCAATCTGCTTGATTTCCGTGATATCCTGGCCGACTTCCAGCGTGCCGAGATATTTACCGTTTTTATCCCGCACGGCAAAATACCTGATATAAATTTTACGTCCTTTCAGGTCAATCCAGAACTCCGCAGAGTCCCTTTTTCCGCTTTTCAGGTCGGCCAATACCTGGTTTACGTTATCCACGCTTCTCGGCGGGTGGCAGTTCTGAACGGTCTTGCCGAGGACCGAGTTCGGCCGCTTGAATACCCTCGTTTCATGCTTATTCCAGAACTTGACCGTGTCGTTCTCATCTACAAAAGAGATATCAACCGGAATCGTTTCCAGAATTTCCGCTAACTGTTCCTGACTCAGATTCTCTATCATGCCTAACTCCTTAATCTTCCACTTTCTGAAATTCGCTCTTGGTAGCCCCGCAGATGGGGCATGTCCAGTCGTCTGGAATGTCCTCGAAGCGTGTCCCCGGGGCGATGCCGCCATCGGAGTCTCCCAGTTCGGGGTCGTAGACATAGCCGCAAACGGTGCATTCGTACTTGTCCATTCTATTTATCGCCTCCTTTTTCTCTGGCAATATAGCTGGGAGCGGTCCTGGGAGTGGCCGGTTACATGACTTCTTTCTCGCTGGCTTCCACCGCCCGCTTCAGCTCCTCCGCCAGCAGCGGGGGCAGCCCCTCGATATCGACGCGGAGGAACCCTCTGACGATAGTAGCCGTAGCCTCGTCCCTGGTAAGCCCCCTGGCCATCAGGTACTCCACTTCCTCCTCGGCAATCTTGCCGACGGCGGCTTCGTGGGACAGGTCGATACCGGCCAGGTTTCCCTTAAGCTCGGGGACGGCGTGAATCATACCTTTTTCACCCAGGATTAGGCCACGGCACTCGAGGTGTCCTTTGACATCCGGGGCATTGCCTTCGATGTAACCGCGGGCGATTATATTCCCGCCGGTGGTGATGGCGCGCGAGATGATTTCCGTCCTGGAGCCCTTGCCATCGAGAATTATCCGCGAACCTACGTCCAGCGATGAACCTTCGCCCGTTACCAGTACGCTGTTGAACCTGGCGGTGGAATTGTCACCCACACATTTAACGAGCGGGTTCATTTGCAGCGAACGCACCGGTTTCATGAGAATATAGTTGCTCAAGAACAGTCCGTCCTCTTCGATGATAACGCCGCTGCGGGGCCTTACGGCTGTCTCCGGGTTCCAGCTGTGTATCATGGTGAAGGTGACCTTAGCCCCCTTTTTGATATAGAACTCGGAGACCCCCAGGTGCAGTCCGGTTTCCTCTCGGGAAGCGGTGGTACAGCCGGTAATGATGTGCAGCTCCGAACCTTCCTCGGCAATGATGACATTGTGCACGTTCTGCACCAGGTTGTCCTTGGCCAGATAGAGGCAGGCCTGAACCGGAAAAACAGTCTTCTGTCCGGGTAGAGACCTGATAAAGTAACCGCTATATTGATTCAACTCGATATTGGCGGTGTACTTGTCCTGGTCTACGGCGACCGCCCGCCACCAGTAGTCCGCCATCCAGTCGTACTGCTCCATAGCCTGGCCGACCGGCATAACTTCCACCCCATCCTCACTGACAGAGCTGTGGACGGGCGTATTGTCCATCTGGATAAAGGTACCCGACCTCTGGCTGGTATCATCCAGCATGATGCCGGCGTCAAGCATCTGCTTCTTGGCTTTACTCGGGAGGCTGGAGGGGTTATCACGATAGGGGGGCTTCTCGTCCGAACTTACATATTTACTCAGGTCTATGTCTTCGCCGAGAGCAGCTACCTTATCAGTGGCAGCCTTGGCTTTATCCTTATCAGTCTTGGAAGCATCTGCTTTACTCATGTGTCGGTACTCTCCCCAGATAGCATTTTATGCACTCATCGTAGCCTTTCTCCCTGATTGTTGCCAGTATCTCATGGGGGTCGCCCACACAGCCGATGGTGCCGTCACACATCACGTAACCGGTGCGGGCATTAACGTAGTCCAGAATATGACCGGTATGGGTTATGATAAGCCCCATGCACTTGCGATATTTTATCGGGCAGTTCTTTTCCAGGAGGTCGTTCATAAGCTCGCCAATCAGGACGATGTTCACCAGGTCAACGCCCGATTCTGGTTCGTCCATCAGTGTCAATTCCGGTTTCTGGGCGAGGAGCTGCATTAATTCGGAGCGCTTTATCTCGCCTCCGGAAAATCCGTAGTTGATATCCCTCTCCAGAAACTCGCTCAGGTCGGCCTTATCCGCCAGCTTACCGATGGCGTCATCATCGCCGTGCCCCTTGAGGCAGGCTGCCACCATGTCGCTTGTCTTGACACCACGCACCACCGGGGGACGCTGGAAGGACATGCCGATGCCCAGGCGCGCCCTCTCATCTACAGTCAGACCGGTGATATCCTTACCCTTGAAGCTGATACTGCCACTGGTCACCCTGTACTTGGGGAAACCCATGATAGCCATAAGCAGGGTGCTTTTCCCGGCACCGTTGGGACCGAAGAGAACATGGGTCTCACCGTTCTGTATGGTCATGTTCACGTCGTGGATTATTTTCTTGTCTTCTACGGCTACAGACAGGTCTTTGATTTCCAGCATTTTTCACCCCTGTAAGCGAATTTAATT